>JBFLWK010000264.1 GCA_040757695.1 Elusimicrobiota bacterium | reverse complement strand
GATCTGGATGATGTATATTTTAAACTTGAATTTATAATTTAGAGGCGATACAATATTTTATGAAGTTATGCGGGTTTGATGGCTCATAGAGATATGAGAAAATGGCTCTATTATTGGATAAACTATCTTAACGCCAAAAATCCGCGTTTTGATCCCGGTACCCCTTAGTGATGACGAATTAAAAAAATATACAAAAAAGGAAAAGATGTTTATTGATATAGGTGCAAAAGATAAAAAAGAAGCTGTAGAAACTTTCGGTGTAAAGCCTGGAGACTCTATAATTTTTGCTTCTAACTTTCGGTCAATGAAAAGCCCCAATATGTTTGTAGGAAAAAATTTCGACAATAGGCTTGGGATTGCTTCTTTAATTGAAATAACTCAGGAATTTTCTAAAAAATCTCATCCTAATACTATTATTCCTATCTTAGTTCAAGAAGAAAAATTTCTAAGAGGAATAAGCGTTATTACAACTTTATACAAATCAGATATTGCCATTATAATCGGAAATAGTCCATCGGACGATTTTTCAGTGACAAAACATTCTAAATGTATTCTTGGTAGTGGACCACATTTGCAAAAAATAGAAACGAAAATAAGTTCAAATCCTGTATTATACAAATTTATTACTAAAATAGCAGATAAGTATGCTATACCCTATCAATCATCCTTAAATCAGAACATTTATAAAGATGATTCTATAATACATAACGAAAGTATAGATCTACCATGTATAATAATTAGAATACCAGTTCGTTATGCTCAAATGCACTATAGTATGTTTCATTTAGAAGACTACAGATTAACAGTAAAACTTTTAATTGAAGCCTTAAGGGAGTTAAATAATAATACGTATAAGTAATGTATTAATAATCCTTATAATTAAACTACGAGTCCATTAAAAACTGAGGGCTGATAAAATAATGCTGCCATTTTCTCAAGACTCTCACCAGTCTGAAATTCAGGATAGCACTTTTATTCAAACAATACCTTCGCAATATCACTTGA
>JBFLWK010000263.1 GCA_040757695.1 Elusimicrobiota bacterium | reverse complement strand
TTCACGATGCAATTTTCTGGTTAAATCTATCGATACCATCACGCTTTGAGTATAGTTGATTTTGTATCGTTCTTTTAATATTGCCAAATTTAGCCCTATTGTGTTGCCGTAGTGCAGACAGCAAACTAAAAGCAAGGCAAACAAATCCAACATGATTTACTAAAGAACGATAATTTTCCATCCGTATGTAATCTAGCCCCAGCTTTTGTTTAGCCTCTCGGTGAAAGAGCTCAATCTTCCATCTAAAGAGATAGCATGATTTTATCTTAGCTAAAGATAAGTGAACTTGGTTTGTTGCAATAAAATAAATCTCATTCTGGTGAAGAATCTTGATTATTTTTACTGTATTTCTTATATTTTTTAGCTCACAGATTATACTTTGATTTATTTCTAGATCATATGTCGCAAGTTTAAAGCGGTTATTATTTACAAAAAACACCCTAGACTTTTTTATTCTTGTAAACCAGCAATAATTATATTCGTTTAACCACTTGATTATTTTCTTTGAGGAGAAAAAACTATCTATCAGTATTGTTTTTACTGGGGTATTTGTCAAATTGTACTTTTTGATTAAGTCAAGTGCTAGATCGGGTTGTTTCACGTAATCATAAGACTTTGAAACTTTTGGAGAGACCCATATCCTGTAATCAAAAACAACCGTTGTAGTTCCATTGGATAATATTAAGCTTATTAATTGATTATGTGGAACATTTTTCATATTATTTATTGAAATTTTACCTCTTTTGGTTATTCTATACTTGGCATATGGCTGTTCTAAAGGGCTTGCATCTAAAATCAAATACCAGCGTGAGGTATTTTGATTTATTAACACAGCCTTTATCAACAAGTAGAATAGTTTTCTCCAGTTAATTCTGTATTGAAGCAGTTTGTATAATTGATATGTGTTAAATTTTCTGGTCTTTTCAGATAATCCTAGAACGCTAAAGTAGCGATCATCGAGTATCAAGCCAAGTAAATATGTTTTAAACAGATCAACAGGAATTCCTGGAGATAGTAGTAAAATTAGGGGGTTTAAAA
>JBFLWK010000262.1 GCA_040757695.1 Elusimicrobiota bacterium | reverse complement strand
TTTTTAAAAAATGAGTAAATAATTATGAATAATGATTATACAAAACGACTTGAAATTGTAGTTAAACAAATGCTTCAACCCTTGAAAGATATTCCATTTAATTTAGTAATAGAATCTTTGACAGGTAAAAAAGTTCTTAGATTTAATAATGAATCGAAAGATCACCAAAAAGTTTTAGATTTGTTAAGACAAGCAGCAATTAGCGCAGGTAAAAAAGTAAACAAAACAGGAATTTTAAGACCAAGACCCAACGAAGTCGGCAATGATATTGAACCTTATGTAAAAGTAGCATTGAATACACTGGACCTAAATGCCGGAGTTCCAACTACTGGAAAGAGCGGGAAAAAGAAAGCCACCGGATACCCGGATATTTTATTTTGGTTTAACAAAAAACCATATTATTTAGAATGTAAAACATACAACATTGATAATATAGAAACAACTCAAAGGAATTTTTATTTTTCCCCCTCAAATGAATTCAAAGTAATTTACGATGCCACTCATTTTATGTTATCTTTTGAAATCTATGTTGCAGGTGAAAAAGGCGATAACCACATTTACAAATGTAGACATTTCAAAATATTATCAATAGAATCTCTATCACTGGATATTAAGTATGAATTCAATTCGGATAATAAAAGAATGTATTCGGGCAAAGATGGGGCAGTTATTTTAGCGGAAGGTGAAATAAAGTAAAAAAATTTAGTGATATATGCAAAGGTTATAAAAATGAGAAACAAAAATTATATTGCTAAAGGATATAAAAAACCATATATCGTAAATTGTGAATTTATCAGCGGACGATATTCTCAATTATTTTATCAAGTGTTTTACACGAGTAACAAAAATAAGTTGGCAAAAATGATTAAGACATATTTTGAGAATTATTATGGACCAGGGAACAATACCGAGACAAAAAATGACGTTTACTATTACTTCAATGGCGAGGTTGCGGTTAAAGTGGAAGGGTGGGAAGAAATAAAAAGTTTTAGTCAATTACTGAATAAACTTGATAACGGTTTTGCCAAAACAGGTTAAATAAACGA
>JBFLWK010000261.1 GCA_040757695.1 Elusimicrobiota bacterium | reverse complement strand
TTCACTTACCTGGTATACTTTTACTTTGCAACACATCTAATTACCACCTGAACCATTAATTATACCACCTGCAGGTGGTATACTTTTACATTGCAACCCTGGTATAATTTTACATTGCAATTGACATCAAAGAACAAGATTTTGGAATTTCTGGAAAGATTGATATAGAAACTGCAGCAAAAATTGGAAAAATTTTAGGTGCTGAAATAGTTGTACTCACTGAAATTGATGAATTAAAACCAGTCCCCCTTCTTGATAATCAATACGATTCTTTAGTTTATATTCGTTTAATTGATTCTACTACAGGCGAAATTCTATATTATGCAGAAGGGAATGCAGGACCCTTTACGATTGGTACAATTGATTCACTTAAATGTTCAATAGCAAAAGCATTAGAACCTTTATTTTATAGATATGGCATTGAATTTTATCATGGAAGTCTAAATAAATAGTTTAGAATATAAATGTCGTTAGAAAATTTCAAGTCAGACATATGAGGAGGTAATATCCAATGCCAACAAAACAATGGATAAAGTTAGAAAGCAGAAATGAAATAATTAGTAAAGTTGCTGAGATGGTTAAGACAGCACAACATAGTGTATACATTATTGGACATAGTGCAAGATGGTTGGAGAATAAATCTTTTCAAGAAGCTATTAATACTGTGCGAAATAATATTGATGTGAAATTTTGGATTACTTGTCCCGAAGATATTACAAACAGAATAATAGGCTCTCTACAAACATTAAAAAAATTAGGCGTCGTTGACAAAGTGTTTAAGAAATCTTACGGTCGTATTAGAATTTGTTTAGTTGATGGGAAAAAAATATTATTAGCACATACTCTGGAATATCAAGATAGAAGAGGCAATACATCTTTTGGTCTATACTTTGAAGATAATGATTTTGGCCATTGGTTATCTGGACGATTTATAGAATTAACTCAAGATGCTTATGAAATAGATGAAAAAAAGTTTAATATTATGATAAAAAGTATTTGGTTTTCTATTAAAACACACTGGATAGAATGGATAATTGTTGCAGCAATAGGAG
>JBFLWK010000260.1 GCA_040757695.1 Elusimicrobiota bacterium | reverse complement strand
ATAGCTGAGGTCAGATTCTGGTGTAATAACAAACTTATCGATGTTCAAAGAGTAAAAATCAGTGATCTACAGCAGTTCACTTTTGAAGTTTAAATGGTTCACTTTTGAAATTTAGCTAACACAAAAAAGATTCTTCTCCGAAAAAATGAAAGAAAAAAAAACTTGCTTTTTTTACAAAAAGAATCTATACTTTTTATGGGTGATATGAAACGAAGATGCTGTAAATTATGTGGGAGGCGATTTTCTCCTCATAGTGGACGGCGAGTCTATTGCCGCCCTTGTGCTAAAAAGAGAAAAAAAGAGTATCAAACAAACTGGAGGAAAAGTCATCCTGACTACCAAAAGAAATGGAGAGAAAAATATTTCCTTAAGACTAAAGAGAGGTATGACGATTCAGAGAAAACAAGACGGTGGCTAAAAAGGCATCCAAAATATTTTCAGGAGTGGCTAAAGAAACACCCTGAATATTTTAGCAAATATTATTCTGTGCATAAAACTTACTGGAGAGAGTGGCGTAAGAAAAACAGGGAAAGATATAATGAATACAAGAGGAAATATATGCGAAAATACAGAGAAAAGAAGAAATAAATTTTGTTGCTCAAAAAAAAAAACATATTGACATTTTAAGGAGAATGTGATAAAATTTGTTTAAATTAAATTCTTTGTGAAAAGAGGTGAAAAAAGATGATAAAATTTTCCTTGAGAAGTGTCTGTCTTGCCATAGTGGTAGCCGGTGTCGTATATGCTGGAGGGCTCGCGGCCTGCCCTCTAACACAGGTTTCTCCACCCATGGACCCACAACAGAGAGCACTATATGCAAAGTTTGAGAATGGGACGGCGGCGGCACAGTACATGGTAGGAATCCTGAAGGAAAAACTAGAGGCAGGACAAGTTGAATTTCTCGACGAGCACTACCGCGCCCCATTTGTTAACAAGCTAGTGCTTTATGACATAAGTTCTTGACAAATTAAATTATTTATGATATACTACCTCCAAAAGGAGGTGGTATACTTGAAAATAAAAAATCAAGTTAAATTAAAACCAAATGAGCGAAAATTATTA
>JBFLWK010000259.1 GCA_040757695.1 Elusimicrobiota bacterium | reverse complement strand
TATCGGACCTTTTTATCCTTACTTCAGATATTGAAGGTTTTGCCAATGTGATAATTGAAGCTATGGTTTGCAGTTTACCAATAATTGCTACAGATTGTCCAAGTGGTCCATCAGAAATTCTTGAAAATGGGAAATGTGGGATTTTGGTTCAAAGAGGGGATTATATAACTCTCGCCAATGAAATCTTGCATGTTCTTCAGAACGAAGAATTTAATAAAGAATTAAGAAATAATGCTTCAATAAGAGTAAGAGATTTTGAGTATGGAAAAGTGTTTAAAGAGTTTAACAATTTCATGACAAACATTTAGAGAAATATTTGATGAAAAATATAAAGTGTCCATTATGCTCTGTAAATATAGATAAGGATAGATATAAAGAAAATTACTATTCAAAAATTATGAACACTAATTATACATATGTCACGCCTGTTCATTAGAATTTTGGAACCCTATGGCTATGTTTAAAGAATTTTATGAAGATGAACTCCATAAAGATTATACGTCACTCCATGTTGGCAGATCAAGAAGCATATCTCAAAATATGAACCTGTTCTTTGAAAATCCGCCATTAAAAAGTGGAAAATTACTGGATGTTGGATGTGGCGATGGCATTTTTTTAGAAAAGGCTCGAGAATTTGGCTTCGATGTATGGGGTATTGATTTTGATTCTAAGAGTATCGAGACAGCCAGGAAGAAAAGAAATCTTAGAAATGTCTTTCCTGTATCATTAACAGAGTTTGTAGATTTTGCAAAAATGAAGAACATACAATTTGATATCATTACTTTCTTTGAAGTCTTAGAACACCAGGACAATCTGCAGTCTTTTATACAAGATATTACAACATTATTGAAGAAGGATGGATTTGTCGCTGGGTCGGTCCCCAATAGAGATAGATTTCTAGCAAAACTGTCTGACAGAGCGTTCGGTTTTGGAGATTATCCACCTCATCATTTTACAAGATGGTCTATGGAAGTATTAAAAATTTACCTTGAAAAAAATGGCTTCACCAATATCTGGCTAAAACCGTGCTGTTTTTTCTCTCTTTTAGAGGCATCGTACTGGTGGCAAAGAGTGATTCTAGGAAAT
>JBFLWK010000258.1 GCA_040757695.1 Elusimicrobiota bacterium | reverse complement strand
AATACAACACCTATAGGCCGCATGAGGCGCTGGGATATGAGGTCCCGGCTAATTATTATAAACTTGAAAGCCTAGTAGGACTAACTTTAAACTCGAAATAGTTGTTCCAAAAATGTCGAGCAGGACAGTCCCCAATAGAGATAGATTTCTAGCAAAACTGTCTGACAGAGCGTTCGGTTTTAGAGATTATCCACCTCATCATTTTACAAAATGGTCTATGGAAGTATTAAAAATTTACCTTGAAAAAAATGGCTTCACCAATATCTGGCTAAAACCGTGCTGTTTTTTCTCTCTTTTAGAGGCATCGTACTGGTGGCAAAGAGTGATTCTAGGAAATTTCATGAATGTGATTAGATTGAAAATAAAGAAATCTTTTACAGGTGATGAACAACTGGCACACCTAACATTGGAGGAAATTATTAAAAATAAAGAGGGAAATAAAAAGATGCATATATTTGTAGGAAGTTTTTTTAAAGTTGTTAATGAGTGTGCGAAAATACTTGAAAAAACAACATTTCTGCCATTGGCTTTAATTACGCTTAAAATGATGAATAGACAAGGTCAGCATATTTATTTCCAGGCTAAAAAGTAACAGCTGGAGAAATTATTCTCTTACGATGTATTTAAGTAATAAGGTTTCTACACTTATAAATAGAATTGTTCATAGTTATACTTTGGGATTTATAAAATACCTTTTAGGCTTTAGAAAGGCTTATACCTCACTAACATCACGTGAACATGAGATACTCTCAGTTTTTGCGAAGGGGAAAAAATGTATAATTGAGGTAGGCGTCTTTGAAGGGACTACCAGTAAAATATTCTGTCAGAGTATGGATAGTGGTGGGAAACTCTATCTTATAGATCCATATTTCTTGGAGTTAAGATTAGAAAAGTTGTTAAACTTTTCATTCCCGCAATTTATAGCTAAAAGAGAAATAAGAAAATGGAATCATCAAGTTAAATTTATACGACAGACTTCAGTAGAAGCTGCCCATACATTGTTAAAGTCTCAAATTAAAGCGGAACTTATTTTCATAGATGCTAAGCATGATTACTACTCAGTTCTGGAAGATTTTAAAATTTGGAT
>JBFLWK010000257.1 GCA_040757695.1 Elusimicrobiota bacterium | reverse complement strand
AATATATCAATCAACGGAAGTAACCGATATATGATTTTATCTTATACTGAATTTTAAATAAGGTTGCAAAAAATATATGAAACCTCTATTTTAGAAGTGTCCAAACTCCAAAATAGAGGTATATATTATGTTACAAGCAACACACCTTTTTATCAAGCAAATCCTTACTTTCGGTAAATTTCATTCTTCACAAATTCCCAAAAGAGTTTACGCCGAATTACTGACAGAATTTACAAACATCAAGAACAAAGATGTGATTGTAATTCCGGAATTTATAAAGAAATTCTGTAAAAATGGATGGAATTTAATAGCAGATGAAACTATTAATGGCAAGTATGGCCTTAAACATATAACAAGAAAGCTGAAAATTCTCAATAATGGGGGGTATTGCCGTGGATATAAAGTGGTGTTATTTCTTTTGAACAAAGATAATCTAACAATTCCAATTGGGTTTGCTTTTTACCATAAGGAAAGCGGCTCTGTTACGGAACTTACTTTGAAATTTATTGGCAGATTGCGCAATGAGTTTCATGTCAAACCTAAAATCTTTATTGCAGACGGAGCTTACGATGTTAATAAACTGATAAAACGTTTAACCGATTATGGTTGGCCCTGCATTATGAGGTGTAGAAGCAGCAGGAAGTTTAGTAAAACACCTCTCAAAAAATTAATCCCAAGAGGTTTTGGTGAAGTTAAAGGTGAATTGAATAATAAAACAAAAGTCAAAGTTTTTAGGCGCAAAGAGCGTTATTTTATTACTAATAGAATGCTAATGAATATGCAAAAAGCTGTTAAATCATATACTTCCAGATGGAAAGTTGAAGAAAGTTTCAGGTTTTTAAAGAGTTGCATTGGTATAAAACGCTGTCAGCAGCATAGAACAATCTCTCAGGAAATTTTTATTTGGATGTGTTTAATTGCTTTTGCCCATTTCTCTTATCAAGAAAGTATTTCAGAGGTATCTATGTATAAACTCTATGATAATGTCATCTTTGGGATTCAGGATTTTGATTTATCCCTATTGAAAGAGCTTTTCACTATGAGTTAAATTTCAGTGTAAATCAATGTAAACTCATATTGATACGTGTT
>JBFLWK010000256.1 GCA_040757695.1 Elusimicrobiota bacterium | reverse complement strand
TTATACCAAAAATATTGGGGATACGCAAAAAACAGGAAATGATGCAAAATAATGAACTTAATTTTGGAAAAGATTGAAAATAATTGAGAATTGAGAATTTATGAGAAATATTTTTAACAAAGGTCTGCAGAATGATTAAAACAGGACACGATTTAACTGAAACAGAAATTATAGAGAAGTATAGCAAACTTACTCATCGCCGAGGTTTAGGTAAGGAATTTAATTATAAAGTATTATCTCTTGTCGGCGATTTGACCGGGAAAAAAGTCATAGATGTTGGATGTGGCTATGGAGAACTTTTAGAAGAAATTGATGCTCATTACAAGTGTAGTTTATATGGTGTAGATATTATTGATATTCGTCTTGCGGAATTATTAAAAAAATTACCTGGAAGAATTATTATAAAAAATTCGGATATTCAATCTAATATTCCATTCCCGAATGATTATTTTGATATAGTATTCTTACTGGAGACATTAGAACACCTTAAAAATCCAGATAAATGTATTGAGGAAATTAAAAGGATAGTAAAAGAAGATGGTTTGATAGTTTTAACTATTCCGAATGCTACAGGATATTTCCCTTTTTATTTAATGGGTAGTTTTATTCCTACGCGATGGTTAAGGGGTAAACTTTTACCTTATGAACATCCTTCAAATACAGACCAACCAATTGATACTTGTTATAACTACAAAGAGATTGTAAACATTATTACAAGGAATAATCTTAAAATTGAGAAAGTTGAAGGATGGCGTTATTTCCGTTATTTACAAACCCTGCCATTGGTAAGGAATATTTATAAAATTATTTATCCACTTATAGTATGGATAATGTCAAAAATCAAAGCGGAAAGATTTGCTTATAACTTAATATTTCTGTGTAGTGTAAAAACTTAAAAACAGAGTTACATATGCTTTAAGAATAAATTCTCTGATAGATTATTAGAGATAAAAAAATGCAGAGGTGTAAAAAATGGACAGAATGATTAAAGTTTTTTTGCTAATAGGTAAAGAAGGATAAGTGAAGGTTTCAATAAAAGATTTAAGAACGGGTTATACAGATGAAAAAAGAAGGTGGGATTTCACATACCCCTG
>JBFLWK010000255.1 GCA_040757695.1 Elusimicrobiota bacterium | reverse complement strand
ATCCAAATTTTAAAATCTTCCAGAACTGAGTAGTAATCATGCTTAGCATCTATGAAAATAAGTTCCGCTTTAATTTGAGACTTTAACAATGTATGGGCAGCTTCTACTGAAGTCTGTCGTATAAATTCAACTTGATTTTTCCATTTTCTTATTTCTCTTTTAGCTATGAATTGTGGAAATGAAAAGTTTAACAACTTTTCTAATCTTAAATTCAAAAAATATGGGTCTATAAGATAGAGTTTCCCATCACTATCCATACTTTGACAGAATACTTTACTGGTAACACCTTCAAAGACACCTATCTCGATAATGCACTTTTTTCCCTTCGCAAAAATTGAAAGCATCTCCTGTTCATACGGAGTAAGTGAAGTATAAGCATTTCTAAAGCCTAAAAGGTATTTCATGAATGCTACAGTATAACTACTAACAATTCTATTTATAATTGCAGAAGCCTTATTACTTGAATTCATTGTAAAAAAACAATTTCTCAGTTGCTACTTTTTAGCTTTGAAATAAATACTCTGACCTTGTCTATTCATCGCTCTGAGCGTAATTAAAGCCAATGGCAGAAATGTTGCTTTTTCAAATATTTTTGAACACTCATTAATGACTTTAAAAAAATTCCCTACAAATATATGCATCTTTTTATTCCCTTCTTTATTTTTAATGATTTCACCCATTGTTAGGTATGCCAATTGTTCATCACCTGAAAAGAACTTTTTTATTTTCAATCTGGCCACATTCATAAAATTTCCTAGAATCACTCTTTGCCACCAGTACGATGCCTCTAAAAGAGAGAAAAAATAGCACGGTTTTAGCCAGATATCGGTGAAGTCATTCTTTTCAAGATAAATTTTTAATATTTCCGTAGACCATCTTGTAAAATGATGAGGTGGATAATCTCCAAAACCGAACGCTCTATCAGACAGTTTTGCTAGAAATCTATCTCTATTGGGGACCGACCCAGCGATAAATCCATCCTTCTTCAATAATGTTGTAATATCTTGTATAAAAGACTGCAAATTGTCCTGGTGTTCTAAGACTTCAAAGAAAGTAATGATATCAAATTGTATGTTCTTCATTTTTGCAAAATCTACAAACTCTGT
>JBFLWK010000254.1 GCA_040757695.1 Elusimicrobiota bacterium | reverse complement strand
GAATTTATCGTTCTCGCAAAGGAAAAAGAAAATAAGAATAGAAAATGTCAAAGAGCAAAAACTTTGGCTTCCCTTATCAGGAACCAGTTATATTGAAGTCTTGATTCTTCACCAGTAACTATTATATCTACCGCTGATGGTGCGGTAATTGCTACAGGTTATTCCCATAAAACACATAATAATTTATCATCAGAAAATGCAAAAGTTACCGCTGTTAGAAAACCTTTGGGAGGAGGTATAGACACTCTTGCAACAACTGTTGATTCTTATGATTACTGGTCAATAAACGGTTCTGATTTTATTCCTCCATTTGTACAAGGAGAAACGCTTTTCGTTTATATTAAAAAAGACACTCTTGGAAACTCATATAAATCTAAAACATGGATATTTGCAAATAATCCTTCTTCGATTTATTCTTTAGAAGTTTGTTTAGATGATCCAATTAAATCAGTGAAAGCATTCACCCCAAATATTTTTGCAATAAAAGATACAAGCAACGTAGGAGTGCTCTTGTCTGGTTCTTGTTTTTTGAAAAAGAATCAAACACAGAAATGTGATGCTGTCGTAGACACTTCTACTTGGTCTTGGTACCAAATTTATGATTTTTATGCAAACCTCGAAAAACAAGATTCAATTTTTTCTCAAGGAGATTCTTTCAACATTCGTCTTGAAAAAACAAGAAATGATACGATATGGTTTACTGAAGTAAAAAGTGCTATTGACACAATATTTTGGGATGCAATGAAAGTTTGGAAAGGAAATGTTCCTATTGCAGATACTTTAAAATTTGATAAATTTAGTGGCGATACTCTTTATTTCCCTCAAGCTTTCACCGTTTTCCGCGATGCCAGTGCTGAAAGCGTCGGCGTTGATACAAGCTATGTTGTTGGCACGATTGTAACACCAAAAGGCAAGCTCAAGAATAATGGGACTATAACACAAGTGCCTAGATTTTACTTTTTCATTCGTGATAGTTTAACTATAGTTTCTAATAAATTTCTTGACATAATTTAATATTTATGCTATACTATTGTCTGGAGGTGACAATAGTATGGCTGATATACCAAGTCGTTATGTTCGTAAATTGACAGTAAAAGAAAAACAGGA
>JBFLWK010000253.1 GCA_040757695.1 Elusimicrobiota bacterium | reverse complement strand
ATCGGGATTTTAAGTATCCAGACATTTCTGCGAGAATCAGCGTCCCAAAAAACCATTCTGGAATGACATACGATGCACGGAATGACAAATCAGATGAGATTGCTTCGGCTACGCCTCGCAATGACAACATTGTTATCTGTGAAAATCTGTGTTAATCTGTGGTTTGTATTTTCTTTAAGAATTTTTGGGGTGGTATGATGGGTATTTTCTTAAATGATTTAAGTGCAAGTAAATCCTTATCGCCGGTGACAATAAAATCCACCTTTCCGGCGACAGCACATTCAAGAACAGGATTATCTTTTGGGTCACGGCAGACATTAATTGTTTCATCGGGTAAAACCAATTCGCCTTCTGCTTCAATAAGTGTTAAAATTCTATCAATCTGTGACTGGCTAAATTCAAAATCTTTTCTACCGAGCACATATTTTAGTTCATTAAATAACTCTAAAGAATATACCAACTTGAATTTGCCTTCAATAAGCAACTCGTTTATTTTACCGGTTATTTTACCGCCTAAAACGATGCTTACAAAAACATTAGCGTCTATTACGACTCTTGGCATAAAATTCTTCTCTTGCTTTCTCAACGATGTTGTTAATCTGTTTATAAGTCAGTCCTTTTCTTTTAATTGTTTGGCGAAATTTTTTCACAGTATCTTTGAACTGTTCAGTAATAATTTCCTTTGCAATTTTCCATCTTTCCCTTTCATTCATTTGTTGGATTGCAGACTCAATTTGTCGTGGATCAATTTCAATAGTAACCTGTGGCATAGTATCACCCCCAAATTTTTTATCTGTGTGTATCAGTGTCTTTATCAGTGTTTATCTGTGTTACAAAAAGTATAACAAAAATCGGAGGAATTGTCAAGGGGTTAACCACAGAGATTGAGAGATTGAGAGATTGAGAGATTAGGAGATTAAGAAATACAGGAATTATATGAAAAAGAAACGGATTTTTACTGTTTTACTTATTACTTTATTACTTTATTACTGTAGTTTGGCAAATTTCCCATTTCTCTAATGAGAAATAGGGTGGTCTGATTCATCAGACACGCTTGCTAATAAATGCTGAGACATATTATAAAGGAACCTATAAAAAATTGACGTGAAAG
>JBFLWK010000252.1 GCA_040757695.1 Elusimicrobiota bacterium | reverse complement strand
AACTTCTTTTATCCGTGGAACGTTAGCCGATATTCGCCAAAAAAATGATTAATTACAACAAAATAGCAGAAAAGTATTCACATCATAGAAAATTACATCCTGGAGTATTGAAAAATCTTATTGAAAAGGGGAAAAACGATTCCCATTCAAAGATACTTGAGGTAGGCTGTGGAACAGGTAATTATATATCTTCTATAGCAGATTTAATAAAATGCACATGTTGGGGAATAGATCCTTCTCAAAAGATGCTAAATATAGCACAAAAAAATTCTGATAATGTAAAATTAAAAAAAGGTTTTGCTGAAAAAATTGATTTTATGGATAACTTTTTTGATACAATTTTTTCTGTTGATGTAATTCATCATATTACAGATAAAGAAAAATATTTTAATGAAGCTTTTAGGACCTTGAAAATTAATGGAAAAATATGTACGGTTACTGATTCAGAATGGATAATCAAAAACCGAAAACCATTGTCTGAATATTTTCCAGAAATAATAGAAGCTGAGTTAAATAGATATCCATCTATAAAATATATTAAAAATATTATGAAATCCGTAGGATTTAAGAAAATTTCTGAATTTCAAGTTGAATTTTCTTATAAAATTGATAATATTCAACCATATGTTGACAAATCTTTTTCTTGTTTGCATTTAATATCTAATGAAGCATTCAATAAAGGAATAGAAAAAATGAAATCAGATTTAAAAAGAAAAAGTTTTATAGAAGGTATTTCACGATATTTACTTATATGGGGTATAAAAAAATAATAATGGCGAACATCGGCTAACTGGGTGCTGTCGCAGATGGCATTCGCCATCTGCCCTGTCGGGACACTGCTTCGCAGTGTCGCCAGCACCTATTCGTTAAGTGAAACGCCCAAGCCCGCCAAAAGGGAAATTCTTATGTACATGGATGTTAAAGAAATCAAGGAGGAAAAACTATATGCCACGAATTGCTAAAGGTGGAAAGTATGTATTTGGATGGTCAAAAGTAGGTAAAATAGGGAGAATCGTAATCCCCAAAGAAGCAATGAAGGAATATAAATTTGAGGTTAGAGAAAGAGTAATCCTTATGAGTGGGAGTCGTCGGTCTGGAGGCTTTGGTATAACCACACTAAGTCTTCTAAAAAA
>JBFLWK010000251.1 GCA_040757695.1 Elusimicrobiota bacterium | reverse complement strand
AGATTCCATCTGAAATAAATGAGCGTTTGATTGTAGAATTATATTCCAAATAAATTTTGGAGAATAAATATCATACACTTTATTACATCCTTGCAGATCTATACGGTACACCCATATTTTTCACTGACAATACGATTGAAATACAAAAAGGTATACCAGAAGTTATTGTAATACATAATTTGATAATACCTTGATTTCGTCCAACTATAGAAGGGAGACGCCCCATCAAAAAGAACAAAATTTGTTTAGTAATGAGATTGTGGATATATATGTTACTTACCTCCTGTATCAATGATTCCACTAATAATTCAAGAATTACTTCCGGTACATGCGTCTTAGATAATAAAGACGCGGCTAAAATGAAAATTACTGGGTTTTCCTTTGCGGTGGGGAAAATCATTACTGTTTCTGATTCTATATCTCCTTTGCCGGATGTCATTATAAGCGTATTTACAAACGAAACCTCAATAATCAGTGCAGCAATTAGTGGCCTTAGCGGTGAAAAATGTCTTCAACGTATTTATCCGCAACATGCAATGTTTCCAAATTACATTGCTATAGATACCACAATAGCCGACACTGCACGTAAAATATTTGATTCTCTTATTGAAGCCCCCGAAACTGGTTATTACGAATTCTCTAATGTAGACAAAAATCAAGTATGGGCAATAAAAACCAGAGAAAATAGATATGCAAAAATATTAATTCTAAACAGCGTTGCACGAACAGATACTTCTGACTCAGGTAGCGTCAGCTATTATGGTCAAGTTACGTTTGATTGGGTATATCAAGCAAATGGCAGTCGGAGTTTTAAATAATCGGTTTTGCATTTTCGATATGGGGAAAATTATGAGATTATTGATAAGTATATTAATTTTAGCCATCCCATATTTTTTTTGCAACACTATATTTTAAAAAGTAGTAACTCGTTTTTTTTAGGAGGATGGTATGAGAACGATTAACGCATGTTTGGTATTAATAGCTTTCTTTGTAAAGGTTTTCGGTGGCTATTTACCAACTTCGGATTTCAAAAAAGCTGTATTTGTATAGTTCTTCTGTGATTGTGCAATTAAAGCCCAACACAATACAAATACCACTAAAAAATAGCTCATATAATTATAAAAACACTTCTGAA
>JBFLWK010000250.1 GCA_040757695.1 Elusimicrobiota bacterium | reverse complement strand
CCACAAACTCGGTGCCTTTCCCTTCGCCGTCGGAAAAGGCAACTATTTCGCCACCGTGCTGTTTTACAATACCGTAAGAGATAGAAAGCCCGAGCCCTGTGCCATCTTTTTTTGTTGTAAAAAACGGCTCAAAAATTCGGTTAAGATTTTCTTTGGAAATACCAGAACCAGTATCCTTGAAGGAAATTTCAATATGTTCTATTTTGTTTTCTTTTGTAGTTGCAATCCCTTGGATTGCTTCTTTTTCAACACGCCAAGGGCGTGCAACTACATTTGTGCTTATTGTCAATGTTCCACCTTCAGGCATTGCAGACTGGGCGTTTGTAATCAAGTTCAAAAAAACCTGCTCTAAATGTGGTGGTGAAATCAATATCGGGGGTAGTTGAGCATAATTTTTCGCTATTTTTACCTTTTTAAGTTCAAGTTGTTTGCCGTAAAGTAAGAGTGTTTTTTCTATAACAGTATTAATATCTCCGCAAACGAATTTTAGTTCTCGCTGTCTTGAGAAATCCAATAGTCCTTCAATAATTTTTTTGGAATAAACCGATGCGTTTTTTATTGCCATTAATTCTTCTGAACCTAGATTATCTATTAAAAGTAAATCTGCATTCCCTAATATCGTCTGTAACGGATTACCTAACTCATGTGCCAGCCCGCTGGCAAGTTCACCGATAGCGGCAAGTTTAGATGATTGGATTACTTGTGACTGAAGTTGTTTTATTTCTCGCATATCTCTTGCAATACCAACGATACCTACTAAATTCCCATCTTTATCCTTCATCACTGAGCCAGAAAAAGTCACAGGAATATTTTCTCCATTTTTTGTCCGGTAAGTCATCTCATAATTCCTAACCGAACCTTCATTTAATAACTTTTCCCACTTAGTTCCTTTGGATAATGTTTCTTCTTCTGCAAAAAGTATTCTCACTGGTTTTCCTATCAGTTCATCTTCCTTATATCCAAGAAGTTCCTCAGTTGCTTTATTTACTGTTCTTATGTTTCCATTTGGATCAGTCACAATCAAAGTATCAATCATACTTTTGATAATATTGTCAACATAGTCCTTGGACACAGTGACTTTTGATAAATTTTCTGTCATCTTATTAAACGAATTAGCAAATTCACCAAGTTCATCT
>JBFLWK010000249.1 GCA_040757695.1 Elusimicrobiota bacterium | reverse complement strand
ATAAAGAATTGTCAAAAATAGTCAAAATAATTATTCTGAATGTTTTATTGATAATTATTTCTGGAATTATTTTCAAAAAATTAGGTAGCACCTGTGTAAAAAGAAAAATGTTCTATGGTAAGGAATAACGTAGTCTATTCTATTTTGGACGTTATATTTTTTGTATGTTCTCTGCTTTATATTTTACTTTCTTCAAATATCTATCATTTGCTTCAAATTCATATTTTCCTTGCAAGGTAACACAAATATACCCACAACATTTCTTTCCCACTCTGGAATTTCTTCTTCTTTCTTATTTTTAGTCACATAATCTTTACACATATAACACCGTCTTTGTTATTACACAATGTTTATTACAATTATCTACAATGATTTAGATATTATTACGATTCTTATTCAAGATTTAATATGCTACTTTTACCCGAAGTTTTACTTTTTATTTTCAGTTTAAGTCCTTCAGCATTTACTGCTATATCAAAGACAAGACTTCCTTCACATAATGACTTAGCAAAAACTTTTTTGAGAAGCCCTCTTCCTTTATTTTCAAGATAAAAATACGCTTTCTGATGAACTGAATATCGCCGTTTCTCTGAATCAAAAATCTCAAATTGAGATGATTCAAGTGTTATTTTTTTCTGTGTTAAATTCTTCACCTTCAGCCTAACAAACAAGAATAATCCATCAGCATAAATTTTAACTTTCAGGGGTTCTTCTCCGATTGTTAGTGGCACTTGCCGATTTTCCTCAGCAAAATCAGGAAACCATTTTTCAAAATTGACAATGCTATATTCAAGACCATCAACATTAACAAGATTCTGTGATGTATAAGCCTTTTCTTTAGCAGTTCGTTTTTCATATTGTTCTTTTGCATCAGAATATTTTCCAATCCGATTTAGTATATTTTTATACCTCTCATTCGTTTTTTCAAATATACCGTCTTCTCTTAATTTATTTTCTAACTCTTTAGGATATCTGCCAAGCAAAAATCTTGTAGTTGCACCATAACCTATATAAAATGCTGTGCATTCTGGATAACTACTTATTGCCTCACTATATTTAAGCAGTGCCTCAAGATTTCCACGGAATCCTGCAAACTCTGGGGGACATTCTTTACCATCTTTTTCAGTAATCCCTTCACTTTCAAAAT
>JBFLWK010000248.1 GCA_040757695.1 Elusimicrobiota bacterium | reverse complement strand
AAAAGATTAAGAAGCACTTGCATAATGTACTTTTACACCAGAAAAATAGTTCTGAATTTTTTGTGGATTTTTTTGAAAACTTTTTAATTTGCTTATCACCATTGATTTTAATTCATTTCTATCTGAAGGCCTCTTTGATTTATAGATATTTGCCTTTAGATCTTGATTCAAAAGCTCATCAGGATTCATATCTGGACTATAAGGAGGCAGAAAAAACAACTCAATTCTTCTTTTATGTTTGTTAATCCACTCTTTAACCATTTTAGATTTATGAACAGAAAGATTGTCAACAATAAGAAATATCTTACCTTTTTTGTGTTTAATGAGTCTTTTTAAGAATTCTATAAATACTCTAGAGGAAAATCTACCTGTATAAGTCATAAAACTAAGATTACCATAGTTTGTAATTGCTGAAATCATATTTACACTGAATCTTTTAGCACTTATTTTTATTTCTGGAGTAACTCCTTTAGGAGAAAAACTTTTTCTAGAAGAATGAGTTGATCTTAATCCTGTCTCATCAGCCCAAAATATTGTTGCTTTCTGCTTTTTAGCTTTTTCTTTGATTTGTGGGTATTGATTTGTTAACCATTCTTCAACAAGCTTAGGGTTCTGTTCGTAAGCTTTTTTATATGGTTTTTGAGAACTAAAACCCCACTTTGCTAGATAACGACTAACTGTAGTTAATGATACTTCAATATTAAACTTGTTTTTTATTAGTTGTTGTATTGCTTCTCTGGTCCATAAGACAAATGGCATCTTCAATTGCTCTGGGTGTCTGTCTTTTATTATATTTACAATTGCTGCAGCTTGATAACCAACTAATTTTGGCTCTTGAGGATTACCTCTTTTTTTGACTTAAGAGATTTCTTGCCATTAGCCTTATAATTGTTATACCAACCATTAACAGACTGTCTTGATACACCCAAAAGATTTGCTGTTTCTGTTTGTGTTAAACCTGATTTAACCATTAAAACAGCTTTTTCTCGGATTATATCCTGTTCTTTTTGGGTTAAGTTTCTGGTATCATTCTTCTCGTTCATCTAATAATTTTAACATATTTGAGCTTTATCTGTCAAACATTTTATGAACGGAGTAATAACAATAAAATATCAAGAATTATTGAACAAATAAAAAAACCTCTTATCGAGGCTTT
>JBFLWK010000247.1 GCA_040757695.1 Elusimicrobiota bacterium | reverse complement strand
ATGGTTCCGCGTAAAACTTCATGTACATTTTTTGCGGTGATTTGTTTTGAAATATCTTGCTTATATAAGTTAACCATAACGGTATCCTCCCGGGTAAAAGGTTATAAAAATTTAAAATAGCGGAGGTTAAACAAGATTAAAAAACTTGCTCGAAGCGTGAGGAAAGGTAATTGCGCAGATTCTTTCTGCCGGTGATTCTATGGAAATCTATAAATTTCATGTTTTTTCTAAATTACACTACAAAAATATGTATCTAACTTTATAACATCAAATGAATTGACGATTTATTGTAAAAATCACTCTTATACTTCGGAAATTTTTTTTAATTTGTTCTCAGGTTTCAATAAGTTTCTCTACAAATATCTATTAAATGAAAAAAGCATCTCAAATACTCCTGATTCTTACGTTTACTCTTATATTAATGAAGTGCGGCAAAGATGAACCTGGAGATTCCGACGCATCAAATTTTTTTGTAATTGATAAATCCAAATTAGCTGCCGAAATAACCGATCAAAATCTTGGTATTTCGTTCCAGCCGCCTAACGGATGGGCTTTTCAATCTGCAGAGTTATCAAAGAAAATCGAGTCCCGGAACAAACTAAACACCGGTGAAGCCAAAAATTTTCAGTATCAACCGGTCTATCTATTCTTTAGCGATTCAACTTTTTCATTGTTAAGTATTGGCGAAGTTAATTATCCGGATACTAATATAAACGTCCAGATGAAAATTAATCTCTATAAGAATCTACTCAGCAACAAACTTAAAAAAGACAAACTTGCAATCGGTACCTTCAAAAAATCTAATACGACCTTTTTCCAGTTTAGGAGTGAAAAAGAGAGCTTCATTAACTATAAAATAATTTTTCAAAATTTAGCTGGGCAAATTGTGCAGTTCGATTGCACTTTGACAAAACAAAACGCAGAAGGGGAACTACATAAACTCAAGTCTTTCCTCGGTTCTGTTTCGCTAATTAAATTTCTTAATAACTGAAGTTACCCAAGGTTTTGATTACACAAGTGAATCTTCTTTGTCTTTTTGAAATAACTAAGTTTCATGCGTACTTCCCAATGAAAATTAAACCTTGCGTAAGGTGTGTTAATAATTAACTTCCATTTGTTTCTGCTTATTTAATCTCGTTAATTTTACGTAAGAAAAATTTTTCAATACTAAATAGTA
>JBFLWK010000246.1 GCA_040757695.1 Elusimicrobiota bacterium | reverse complement strand
TGGATTTAGTGGTGAGACAAAAATATTAACCATAAGATTATCTAGAATACTATTCCCTAATTTTTTTCTTATTTTATTAGCAGGAATTCTCACTTCTGTATTTACATCTTATAAGGAATTCGGTTTGACATCTGTTGTACGTATTGTACATCCGGTTCTTGTGATTATGTTGCTTTTTCTAAGTAAATCTATTCTTGGTGTTCTCAGTTTAGGTTTAGGTAATATTCTCGGCTCTTTACTAACAATAATAATTCTTATCTATGCTTTATATCTGAAAGGATACAGATATATATTCACGGTAAATTTCAATCATGCCGAGTTCAAGAATTTGCTTTTTTTGATCGTTCCATTCATTTTTCAATCAATTATTGCACAGGGATCAACTATTATAACAAATATTATTGTCTCTTTTCTCAGTGAAGGGAGTTTATCTTATCTAAACTATGCCGATAAAATCGTGAGGGTTTTTTCAGGTATTTTATTTTCAGGGCTTCCGCTGGTTATTTTTCCTGTCTTTGCAGAAAAAATTACTAACAATAATATTATGGAATTAAAAACATTAGCATTAAAAGCAATCAGAGTGCTTCAGACGCTTACAATACCTCTATGTGTATATATTGTTTTTTTGGGTCGCAGTGTTATACATCTATTCTTTGAAAGAGGGGAATTTAATGGTACAGATACTCAGATGACATATCAAGTATTATCTTTACATGTTTTTACCTTAATTTTTACAGGGTATAACTTAATATTAACAAAAATACTTTATGCTATGAGAAAAACAAAACAAATTGCCGTCATGTCGATTATATCAATAATTATGTTTTTAATAGTATCTCTAATTTTGGTCAAACTGATAGGGATTCAAGGATTTGTGATTGCTGGTTTAGTTTCTTTATTAACTATGACTGTCGGTGCAACAATGATAATTCAGCAAAGATATCCGGGATTTTGCAATGGATTTTATGGAATATACATAATAAAAATCATTCTTCTGACATTATTAAGTCTTATTTTAGTTTATTCTTTAAGTAGATTAATATTTATATGTTATGGAAGATTGAATATTAATTGGGAAATGGTCAATATAGTTTTAACCATAGGTTTGGGTTCGGCCATTTTCAGTTTCTTAGGTTTAGTTTTTAAAACGGAAGAAATCTTGATTTTTTATAGAAAAATAAAA
>JBFLWK010000245.1 GCA_040757695.1 Elusimicrobiota bacterium | reverse complement strand
CTCTAGTGCTACTTTCGCTTTGAATTCACTGCTGAAGGTTTTTCTTCCTCTGGACATTCTGTGGCTCCTTTTTTACCACATTAAATTATCTGTTTTTTTTGTCCAAATTTTGGGGTACAGCATAGTATTTTACATTTTAGAAAAAGCAAGTCATTTACTTTCAATATTAACGAGGTTAGAGTTCCTTACAATAAACATACACTTAAATATCCTATCCATCCTCAGGCAGAAACATCACAATATAATAATGGGAATGGCAAAAAATATTTATGGCAACCACACCCTAATGGTGCAAAACCCAGAGATGTAATAGAAATTCCTACTTTATCTAATAGCTCTTGGGAAAAAGCAAACCATGAAACACAAAAACCAATCGCACTAGTAAAAAAATGTGTTCTAGCTTCTTCAAACGAAGGAGATATTATATTAGATCCATTTGGTGGATCAGGTACATCATATTTAGTGGCAGAAGCATTTAATAGAAGATGGATTGGTAATGAATTATCACAAGAATACTGTAATTTAATCAAGGAGAGGTTAAACAATTCTCGACTTATTGATAGAATCAAATCACAAAAAGATGATGCCGAATCTATGGAACGTAGGCAAAAATTAAGGGTTCAATAATTTCCAAACATCATCGATAATAAATTTTGAGAAAGGGAAAATATATTTATTAAATGGCTGTTTAGATACGATGTTAGGCGGATCGATGTAGTAATAGCCATCAAGTTCTGTTAAAAATTTTGTATAAACCATAAACAAATTTGATACAAACGTAGAGCTGATTTTAGTACCTTCTTTGGTTTCATTTCTTTGAATATCATTTTGCGATATACCAACAACTTTAACACTGTGACCTAAAAATCTTTCCATCAATACTTTATCTATGAATATTTTAGGCATCCTATCTTTAGTTGTTGTTTTTAGTGATATAACAATTTCATTAGGATCGATGCTTTTAGGATTTGATTTTACCTCTGAATACGGGGAAATTATAACATCTGTTTCACATCTATAAAATTTTTCGCCCTCATCTGTCTCGTATGGAATACTTAATGTAACTTTGACCCTACCCCAAAATTGTAGACAAAAAGAAAAGCAACTATATTTAAGTTAAAACAAATATAGGGGCAAAAAAAATGGGAGAAAAAAGAAGAAGTTACGACAAAGAGTTTAAGATATCGGCAGTA
>JBFLWK010000244.1 GCA_040757695.1 Elusimicrobiota bacterium | reverse complement strand
AAAGTAAAGCATATCACATTCTTTCATTCTTCTGTCTAACAATTTATTATTATAAATTCTTAAATCTTCATCTCTTGTTTCTAAAATATCAAACTCAATAACTTCTTCATTAATTTGTTTTAGATAATTTACCAAATGTCCACCAATTTGACCACTTGAGCCTAACACCAAATTTTTCATGATTTTTTCATCCTTTCATTTTCAACTTGTTTATTTATCCAATCGTATGTTTTTATTAGACCATCATATAATCTATAATTTGGTGACCAACCAATTTTTTCTCTGATCAATCTATTATCAGAATTTCTTCCTCTGACGCCAAGCGGACCATCTATATGTTTTAACTCTAGGTTTTTACCAGACATTTTAATTACAATTTCAGCTAACTGATTAATAGTCACCATTTCTTCCGAACCTATATTAACTGGTCCTGTAAAATCTGAATCCATTAGTCTTCTAACTCCTTCCAAACATTCATCAATATAGAGAAAAGATCTTGTTTGTTTACCATCGCCCCAAATCTCAATTGCGCTACCATCTTTTGCTACTGCCACTTTTCTACATATAGCAGCAGGTGCTTTTTCTTTGCCATTGTTCCATGCCCCTTCGGGACCAAAAATATTATGAAATCTTGCTATTCTTACATTTAAATTGTAATTTCGATTGTAAGATAAATATAATCTTTCACTAAATAATTTTTCCCATCCATACTCACTATCAGGAGATGCTGGGTAAGCAGAGTCTTCGGAACATTTAGGACTATCAGGATCTAACTGATTATACTTTGGATATATACAAGCAGAAGAAGAATAAAATATCTTCTTTATTCTGATTTTTTGCCCATAATGAATCATATTTAAATTAATTGTTGCTGAATTATGCATAACATCCGCATCATGTTCACCAGTAAAAATATAACCAGCTCCTCCCATATCCGCGGCTAATTGGTAAACTTCGTCAAATGGTTGTTCTAGTATCTTTTGGACTACTGATTGTTCTCTTAAATCTCCAATAATAAAATCATCTGCTATGCTTTTATTGAATTCGGGATATTTTAAATCAACAGCACGAACCCAAAAACCTTCTTTTTTTAGTTTCTTTACTAAATGATTTCCAATAAACCCTCCGCCACCACAAACTAATGCTTTTTTCTGTTTAATCATAGTTCCCCCTTCTCGTATCTTTTTTTATTCTTCCAA
>JBFLWK010000243.1 GCA_040757695.1 Elusimicrobiota bacterium | reverse complement strand
AGTTCATATACAGCGTGACTTGCTCGTCTTAGCTCCACATATTACATTATACAAAATTTGGCAAAATTTGTCGGTCGCCTTCATCCCCGCAGCAAGCTGCGGGGTATTCGGCGACATTTAAATAAAACTATGAAAAATGTGATTGTGATTACAGGACCTACTGCAACAGGGAAAACAGAATTGGCAATCAAATTAGCAAAAAAAATAAACGGTGAAATTATTTCCGCAGACTCCAGACAGGTCTATAAATATTTTAATATCGGCACGAACAAGCCTACCAGAAAACAACTTTCTGAAGTGCCACATCATTTAATAAACATTGTAGAACCAACAGAGCAGTTTACTGCAGGCGATTTTGTAAGGTTAGCAAACAAAAAAATTAAACAAATTTTTAAGTCTAGGAAACAGCCTATAATAGTCGGTGGAACAGGATTTTATATTAAGGCACTTATTGATGGGTTGATAAAAGTTCCAAAAACAGATAAAAAATTAAGATTGGAATTGAGAAAGACATATAAAAGAAAAGGGCTGAATTATTTATGTAAGCAATTAGAAAAATTGGATCCTGAGACTGCCGAAATCATTGATAAAAAAAATCCAGTACGGGTTTTACGGGCACTGGAAATATATTTTCTAACAGGTAAAAAAGTTTCAGAATTAAAAAAAGAGATATGTAGTAGTCGGCGTTTAAACGCCGACTACAATTTCTTAATTTTTGGACTTAAAACACCGCGACAAAACTTACACAAGTGTGTAAATAGCCGCGTAGAACAAATGATCTATAATGGCTTGATTGATGAAACTAAAAAACTAGTAAAAAAATACTCATCCAAAAATCCGATTCTGCAGTTAACAATTGGGTATCAAGAAATTATTGGCTATCTTGATGGCAGATATTCTAAAGCAGAAGCAATACAACTAATTAAACAACATACACGTCAGTATGCAAAACGACAGATGACTTGGTTTAAGAAAGAAAAAAAAGTGTGGGGGATTGTCTGGATAGACATAAAAAATAACCCGACAAAAAAAATCTTGAATTACTTTAAAAAATCTGATATAATTTAATGTACAGGAATTTCAATGACATACTCCCCGCAGCAAGCTGCGGGGTATCTTAAAAGTCAAGTTTTAACTGGCGTCTGTCTTCTTCTGCTCTTTGATATTGGATGTATTTCTGTATAGTTTGTGCAGTTACTTTGTCGCC
>JBFLWK010000242.1 GCA_040757695.1 Elusimicrobiota bacterium | reverse complement strand
AGCATTCCCTTATGAATTGCCATATCGCGCTATTAAATTGTTTTCATATATAGGAGAAACAATACTAGATCCTTTTGTTGGTAGTGGTACTACTATGAAGGTTGCTAGGGACTTGGGGAGAAATAGTATCGGTATTGAAATAAAGAAATCGCTTGTTCCGGTTATAAAAGAAAAAATTGGTATATCTGGTAGACAAAGCGATCTTTTCATTGATGACGAATTAGAAATAGTTTACCGTACATGAGGGAATAAAATTATGGATATTTACGCAAAAGTCAAAGGGATAAAATATAATCCACTTCTTTGCCGAGATTTACAAATTTTTGATTTTGAAAATCTTGAAGAAGCATTGTCAACTTGTGGTTCATTTATTTTAGAATTAAATAAAACAAACAAAATTGCGCTAAGCTGGTGGGTTTCTGCAAAACGCACTCGCTCTTATCCTTATGCTAGAGTCTATGATACGCTGGGTTTTTCAGGTAAAAAAATCACGATAATTCCTATTTTTAAAGACGAAGGAAAAGAAGGCGATCGAGATTTTCTACAATGGGATACCATTTCCCTAATGAGCTTACTTGGTATTTATGTTATTGTCGCTTACTATGATGACGCTAAAAGAAGTACTAAATACAGACAAAAGATTACAAATCAGCGTTTCGATATCGAATATATAAAAAAACAAATTAAAAACCTTTTATCCTATCAATCAGACGCATTGCATTGGAATCTAGAACAGATTGACAAAATTGGGCAAATTGGGAATACTGCATTAGAAGCTTATATAAACATTTCTAAAAAGTTAAATATTGAAATGCATTCAATAAAAGGTGCGGAAAAAAGAATTACAGACCTATTAAGGGGAAAAGATGAGTTTATGAAGTTGTCACGCACGCTTGCTGAAAAAGCTCAACGCAGAGAGAGTGCGACAATCCAACCAAAAGAATTTTTATCAGGGACTAAAGCTACAATAACAATTCAAAACTATTTAGGTGGTAACTATTATTTCACATCCGATGAGACGGAAATTAGTAATAATTCACTATTTCTAATTGAGGGCAAACACAGTGAAAAAAAGGCTTTACCGTCTTTGGAAGATATTAAAGACGGGTTAATTAAAATGGTTTTATTTACTAATCTCGAATATGTAAAGATTGATGATAAAAATTATGATTCTGTTGCAGTTTTAAAACTATCAATTAAAGGGCAATTCAATGTTA
>JBFLWK010000241.1 GCA_040757695.1 Elusimicrobiota bacterium | reverse complement strand
GTTTTGGCAATGATTATTATATCCTTAAAAACATTTACCCCTGCTATATTTGTAGTAACGACTGGTTTAACAGCTGCCAAATATTCATATAGTTTTAGAGGGTTCATACTTACAGTGAGTGTTGATACTTTATGTGGAATGATACAAATATCGAAAAATGATAAATATCGTGGCAATAAAGAGTAATGCTTATCTCCAAGGTAATGAATATTTTTATATTGCAAAAGTGATTTAATGGTTTTTTTATTTATAATCTGTCCTATGAATGCAAAATTTATCTGCGGTAAATTTTCCGCCACAAATTCAACTAGATCCACATCTATTCTATCCTGAATCTTGCCGGCGTAACCGACAATTGGTTTGGTAATATTTTTCATATCTTCTGGAATGTTTTCAATTTTCTGAGTCCGAAAATAATCAATATTAACTCCGTTAGAAATACAATATACTTCATTCTTACTGTCAATAAAAAATGATTTTAATGATTCGGAAACTGTGAAGATTAAATCAGCTTCCTTTTTAATCTTTTGGTATCCTTGTTCTATTTCTTTTTTAGCATAGTTTAATTCGGGATGTTCAAGCCAATTATCAATAGCATCAAAAACTAACAAATTCTCTCCCAGTTTACCAATTATTCCTTCCGATAATGGGTTCCATAAAAAAAGAATAAAATTATGAAATTGCAGATAGGCAATGGCATACTTCATTGCCTTTATAACATGAGATTGTTTAAATATATAACCCCACCATCTTTTTTTTAAGATTAATGGCTTTAAAATATCAAAAGAAAAATAATCAAGTACAAATGTCTTTTCTGAAACTTGCGATAGACAATTGTTTATTCCTTTATAAATTACTGTACCATTTTTTACCTTCCACCAACATTCTTTTAGCAACATCTCTGGCAATGAAATAGGACGGTCAATTATTAATATTTTCTCTATTTCTGGCAATTTTTCAAATTCCAGCATCAAATGTGCATCACGAGTTCTAAACCCTTCCCTCTCACATTTCTTCCAGTCATGCAGGGGTAAAATAACTAAATTCATTTTTATAGCTCATTAGTAAAACTTTTAACATAATCTTCAGTCTCTTATGTTATGTCAATAAATCCAATGTAATCTATAAACAATTCTCCTACCGCTCTACCAACGGGGTCAATACGAATAAAATTGATAAGCCCATCCCATGTTGGGATATCACCTAAATTAAAATAATAAATATGAAA
>JBFLWK010000240.1 GCA_040757695.1 Elusimicrobiota bacterium | reverse complement strand
ATAAACGAAGATATAAAAACAGATCCTTATTATAGTGATATTGAACCATTTAACTATCAGGGTGGGGACACAATTTACATCTTGGAGAAAAAATAAAAACATGAAAATACTTGGTTTGATACCTGCCCGGGGTGGTTCAAAATCAGTCCTTCAGAAGAACATTAAATTACTGGCAGGTAAGCCGTTAATTGCTTATACAATTGAAGAAGCAAAAAAATCTAACTTAATCAATAGAATAATTGTTTCAAGTGATGATAAAGAAATTGTCAAAATATCCAAAAAATTTGGTGCTGAAGCCCCATTTCTAAGGCCTTCCCATATATCACAAGATGATACACCTGACCTGCCGGTATTTCAGCATGTACTTAAATGGCTTAAAAAAAATGAAAACTACATCCCCGATATAATTATTCATTTAAGACCGACATCACCTTTAAGAAAAGTTGAACATATAAATAGTGGAATAAAATTATTGCTTAAAAACAAAAGTGCCGATTCTGTTCGGTCAATATGTGAACCCAATCAGACACCATACAAAATGTGGAAAATTATTAAAGGTTATCTTGCCCCTTTATTAAATATAAAAAGTAATAAAAAGGTTGAAACATATAATTTACCAAGACAAAAATTACCAAAAGTTTATTGGCAGACCGCTTCAGTAGATGTTATAAGATATGATACCATAATGAAAAAAAATTCAATGACCGGAGACAAAATTCTACCACTATACATAGATGAAAAATATTCTATTGATTTAGACACAGAATTAGATTTTAAGATAGCTGAGGAAATAATAAAGTCGGGGGTTATAAATGGATAAAACCACAATATTTGATAATTTATTTGTGTTTGATATGGCAAATAACCATCAGGGAAATGTTGAACATGGAAGGAAAATTATCTCTGCAATATCTGAAATATGTAAAGAAAAAAATATTAAAGGCGTTATAAAGTTCCAGTATAGACACTTGAATACATTTATTCATCCTGATTATAGAAATGCTACGACCCCTAAACATATCCTAAGATTTTTAAATACACGACTAACAGAAGATGAGTTTAAAATATTAGTTGACGATATCAAGAGAAATGGATTGATTACAATGTGCACTCCTTTTGATGAGGAATCAGTAACACTAATTGAACATCACGAAATAGAAATTATAAAGATAGCAAGTTGTTCAGCACAGGACTGGCCATTACTTGAAAGGATAGCAATTGCCAGAAAACCGGTAGTGTGTTCAAC
>JBFLWK010000239.1 GCA_040757695.1 Elusimicrobiota bacterium | reverse complement strand
TTTTTAGAAAAAACCAACAGGATGGAAATGTTTGTAAAAAAATAAATTATCTCTTCAGGATAAAGTATTGTCCCATAAATAACATGAACGGGAAAAACTGCCTGAAATAATGCTGCAATAAGGCCTATTTTATAATTATAAAGATACTTTCCGAAAAAAAATGCCAGAATAATATTTCCTATGGAACAAAGAAACGGAAAATAACTCGTGGAAATTATGTTAACGCCGAATATTTCATATCCTAAAGCAACCGGGAGATTTACAAGCCAGCGAAAACCATAATAACTGTTAATTTCTGCCAGGATAAAATTTGATTTAGCAATATTGTGGGATATGTGGGCATATGCATATTCATCATAGCCAGTCATACCTGAAAAACATATAAGGCGGATTATTATGCCAAATAAAATAATAATGCTTAACAACTGCCAATCTTTCAATTTTAGATTTCCATCAGGTAACATCATCCTGTATTTCTACTTTTCTGAATTTCAGGTAACACAACAGTACTAATCTGTTAATACATTCTTTGGCAAATGTTTTAGATAGGATATTTAGCAGGACATTTGTTTAAACTTCGCTGAGAAATTTATGTTATGTGTATTATCCAATACGTATTCTTGAGTTCACATATCTATTCGGTAACCTTTTGTGATGGCTCATTTTATTACCGCACACTTTTTTATCATCTTAATCGGAACGTATCCCTGTTTTTCAGCATTCAGGCAGTAAATGTATACGCCACTTGCGATGTTACTTATGTCCAATGGATATTCGTAGCAGTATTTGTCGTTTTTGATTTTTAAGTAATCACTGCTGGCAAATTCTACTGAATGCACCAGTTCAGCCGCTATGTTGAAAATTTTTATTTCTACTCTGTCAGCCACTCCAACTTCTATGTGGATTATTGGATTTTGTCCGGATATTGCTGGATTGGGGTATGTGTAAACATCACCAAGTTTGAAGGTTGGGTCTGCTGTTTGCTCTGCAATAGCAGCAGCTTTGGTGAGTAATTCTTTTGTGAATGTTCCATCACTTATGCCAACATTACCAGCAAGGTCAGTTCCGGTAATAATTATTTTTTCCACATCACCAAAACCAGTAATTTTTTTGAATGTTCCTTTATACGTTGCTTCTGTCCCCTCAACCAAAGTCATTAGTACGTTAACATCTATTTTGTTTTTACTTTTTCCGTTTTGAATTATTGTTGCTATAACCTGCGGCACCTGACTTAACTTTTCAGATGC
>JBFLWK010000238.1 GCA_040757695.1 Elusimicrobiota bacterium | reverse complement strand
AGATACCAATGGCGAGAGAATCCCGTGGACTCCTAAAATATTTAAAGATTCTATTTATACAAAAGTACATAAAAAAAATGGTATTTACATTTATAGATGGACTCCTAAAAGGGAGGCAAATAAATGAATAAAAAAATACTACCGATTCTGATTGTTATTGGATTTTTAATATGGAGTGGTGAAGTTATTGCTGAAAACATTGTATTAGGAAGTTACGCCAATTTTCCAGAGAAAGTGCGAATCATACATAAACCAGATGGAGCAAGTCCTAATCGTGTTCCTGAATCTGTTGTTTTTACAGATTATATAAAAGGTGTTGTTTATGGTGAGATTAGAAATATAGATGACTCATATGGACTTTCTTCAGCCCAAAAAGTAAATGTGTATAAAGCACAGGCATTAGCGGCTGAGACATATTTTGCCAGTCGTATTGTCGGAAAAAACCCTTATGGGACTTATACAGACCCAGATACTAATGAAACATATCCTATTGTATATGATAGTGAAGCATTCCAAGTTTATTTGCCTTACGATGGTAGTATTTCAGAAATTGGTCAAGCAGTTGATTCTTCTGATGTGACCAATAAAGCGATATATTTTAGTGGCAGTATTTTTGATACATTATATTTTAACCAAACAACAAATGGTTTTACAAAAAATAGTGAAGACGCCTCGTCAAATGGATATTGGTATAATGAACCTTTACGAAAACAGATTAGTCCATGTGGAAATCCATCAGATACAGCGGGACAATGTGGAATGTCACAGATTGGAGCAATACTTTTGGCGGGTTCAACTTGTGGTAGCAGAGATTATGAAACTATACTTAAACATTATTATGGAGCAATGCCCCCATATGTTAAGAAAGTTGTAATAACTCAAGAAGGTCAAACTTGTTATACTGCTGAATTGATAGACGATAATAATAAACCAAGTCCGACGAGGCATTTAATTCCGGGGGATTCTTTGGAATCAAGAAATCTGAAACCATTAAATGCAAATTCCAATGCAACCATAACAATAGAATTTAGCGAGTATGTTGTCAGCCCCGGTGCAGGGATACAAATAGAAATTGATAATACGACAATTACTGGCGGTTCAAGAAACAGGGCGGGACAACATTCACCGCCTGAAACTTGGACATTTACTTTAACACCTTCTCAAATTACTTCTTTGGGCGATGGTCAAAAGACCTTAAAAATTACTGCCTATAATCTTTCCGCTCAATCATTAGAATTGGACTCAACCCCGAAAACA
>JBFLWK010000237.1 GCA_040757695.1 Elusimicrobiota bacterium | reverse complement strand
CGACTGTGCTTGCCCCCAAAATCTATCTTGTTGCCACTTATTATCGCATCCAATCCTGCGGCCGCTTACTTGAACGGCGGCCGCCAATGGGAGCCAGGGCTTCCACTGACTTGCCTTAAAGATGTTTTATGTTCAGTTACCCCAAATGTTCAAAAGCCGAATGCCCTGGCGATCCTTTGCGCGGCCTTGTTCGGCTGCTATTGGTTTTCTTTAAGGTGATTATATAGTTTTTTTACTTTCTTTATCTCTACTCCATGCCAAGCAATATAGGAAATAACAATCTGATTATAATCTTCTGAGCATTCTTCTTGAGAGTATAGAGAAATAGTATATTTACCTTCATCTATTCGCCAACACCAGAAACTTTCTCCTGTAATGTGCTCGGGTTTTCGATATTTTTCGTTTATTATTTTTCTTACTTTTTCAATAGTAATATCTTTATCAGAAAAAAATAGTGATGCTGATCTGCACATATCTTGATCAATATCTAATTGTATTATCTTGGGATAAATAACATTAGATTTTTTATCATCTTCTGTTTTTAACAAATCAATTGAATTGTTTATGTTCTTTCCAAGAAGATCTGTATTGAAATGGGCAATTTCACCTGAAAATGAATTATGTGCGAGTACCATAAAAAAAAACAATAATATTAGTCTTCGCATTATTTACCTTCTCATTATGAAGCCGAACGTCTCAAGCCAATGGCAGCCAGGGCTTCCACCTGCTTGGTTAAAAATTATTTACTGTTCATTCCTCCCGATTGTTCAGAAACGCGCCCGCCCTGGCTGTCCTTTGAGCTTGATGGTTATGTCTCCTTAAAGCAAAGGAAATGACAAATAGACTCAAAGAAAAAATCAGAAAGCCAACACTACTCAAGAAATACAACAACCAACTTGTTTTCTTGAGCCGGAGTTCACTAATAATCAATTTTTGCTTTAGGTCGTTATAAGCATCTTGGTTCTCAGTAGAAATACACTGTTTGTTTATGATTTGGTGCTCTTCAATAGATCTAAAAAAATTTTGTGCATCGGTTTTGATGACGGGCTGACAGAAAATAAACACAAAGACAAAAAGCCCAAAAGATAAAACACCCAAAATTAAAGAGCTCCAAAATAACTTTTTCATATATTTTTTATGAGACTGGTCTTACCCACAAAAAGTGGACACGGTTAATTGGTTGTATCGTTGTTCATATTCATGCGGGCTGACATAGCCAATGGCAGAATGGCGCCGCTGCCTGTTGTAGAACATTTCGATATATTCAAATA
>JBFLWK010000236.1 GCA_040757695.1 Elusimicrobiota bacterium | reverse complement strand
TTATATCACAGAGAAAATAAAAGAATTAAAGATTAAATAAAATTTGTGGGTTTGCAAAATTTTCAAAATTATGTCTCGTCGTAGCACTATAAACTTTATGCGTTTTCACGCTTTTTCTCGGTAATAATAACCTCTTAAACCGCTAACAGATATATCTTTTTCAATCTGAGTTTTAAGTTCAACAGATATTTTATCGCTTATGAAGTACCTTGCCCCCAACCCGGGGTAATTAAGTCCGACACCAAATTTGCCTTTGGCAATTTCACTATATACAGGAACAGAAAAAGCAAAAAGTAAGCAAAAAACTAATAAATTCACGTTAAATTCTTTTTTCATTTGAGACCTCCATTTGACTACTGAAAATAAAAATTTTGCTTAACTCTACTACTTCTACAGATAATTATACCTATTTTTTTTTCAAGTCAAGTGTACGTTTCAAATCATCTATTAGTTACCGAAACAGGGTGAATATTTGGAAAACAATCTCAATACATCTGACTACTGTATATCAAGCACTTTTACCTTCCTTTCAGATAAAATTATATTTCTTTTGCTATCTGTCGTACAGTTTTATTTTGAAAAATACGTTTTCTTTCTTTCGTATAATTACCTTTACCAGATTGGTATTCAAGTAAGAATCTTGTTGCCCCTGCCATACCCAAACGTTTGATCAAAGCATTCCATCCTTCCATTCTGATTTCTTCATTTACCATATGACTAACTGTTTGCATTTTGTTTTTCCTCCTTCGCAACGAATTCTGCAAGTGTAACCACATTTATTTTTAACATAATTTCTATTCCTTTAATCTTTTTGACCAATGTATCATCACAAGTAACAAAATAGTCTACTTTTGACTTTTCTGATAGTGCCAGGTGTAATGCATCAATTGAAGGGATACCGTATTGCTCTAAAATTGTAGCCCTGTTGATAGTTAATTTATCAAGATTTACTTTTTCTCTGCTCATCTTTAAATATGATAAAATTTTTTCTTTACGTTCTATGTAAGGATTTTGTTGGTTTTCATATTCAAGAACTGTAGAATTTACTGTATGATACATTTTTTGTTCAATCTGCTCCAACAAAAATAGAAATATATCCGTTTCCAGTTTAATTCTTGGTTGTCTTTGATCATCAAAAGGTCTATTGTAAACACATAAATCTATATAGAGTCTTTTCATTTTAAAATCATTTTATCATATCATTTAGATTTTTACAACTTTATACTGTGTCAATAAAAAAATTTTGGAGAGATTTTCTCAATAAGATTGTGC
>JBFLWK010000235.1 GCA_040757695.1 Elusimicrobiota bacterium | reverse complement strand
TCCCCATTTTTTTGTTTTTAATAAATCGCATTTATTATAGACCGTAATTATTGGTATTTTTTCTGCCCCGATTTCTTTCAACACATTTATTACTATTTTTGCCTTTTCGTTATAATTCTCGTCTGTAATATCAATTAAATGAACTATTAAATTGGATTCTACTATTTCTTCCAGTGTTGATTTAAAAGCGGCAACTAATTGGTGTGGCAATTTTTTTATGAATCCAACTGTATCGGTGAATAAAACCGATTTGCCATCTGGCAGTTTAACCTTTCGTGTTGTTGCGTCAAGTGTTGCAAAAAGTTTATCGTCAGCATACACTGAATTTTTTTTTGTAAGATAGTTCAAGAGTGTAGATTTTCCAACATTTGTATAGCCAACAAGTGATACCACAGGCACGGGAACATCCTGCCGTTTTGCTCTACGAAGTTCTCTGTAAGATTTAATTTTCTCAATTTCCTTTTTAAGATATGAAATCTTATCTCGGATTTGGCGTCTGTCAACTTCCAATTTTTTTTCACCAAACCCTGCCCGAACACCGATATTTCCAACCTGTTGTGCTAAAAATTTTTCCCGTTGTGTTAGCCGTGGCAGTTGATAATAATTTCGGGCGAGTTCTACTTGCAGTTTTGCTTCCTGTGTGTGTGCCCGCTGAGCAAAAATATCAAGTATCAGTTGTGTTCTATCAATAATTTTTGCTGGAATATTCTGTTCTAAATTTCGTTGCTGAGTAGGATTTAATTCATTATCAAAAATTACTGTGCTGACAGAGTTTTCTTCACAGGTTCTTTTTATTTCCTCAACCTTACCACAGCCTACAAAAAACCTGGGGTTTGGTTTTTTAATTCTTTGGATTATTGTATCTATCGGGCTGAAACCAGCAGTATCGGATAATTGCTTTAATTCGTTTAACGATTCAGCAACTTCGGATATTTTTTCGCTAAAATTTGTGCCAACCAGTAATGCAGTTTTTTTTGTTTTCACAAAACCAAGTTAGGATTACCAAAGGCAAGCAACTACAAAAAAACGGTATATTGTAGTTTCACGCCCTTGGCGTGATATTATTTAAATGTCGCCGAATACCCCGCAGCTTGCTGCGGGGATGAAGGCGACCGACAAATTTTGCCAAATTTTGTATAATAATATGTGGAGCTAAAACGAGCAAGTCACGCTGTATATGAACTCAAATATCATTTTGTCTGGATACCGAAGTATAGACGAGTAGTACTTGACGACAAAATAGCAGAACGACTTAAAGAAATATTTCAAGGAATAGCCGAACGC
>JBFLWK010000234.1 GCA_040757695.1 Elusimicrobiota bacterium | reverse complement strand
AATATAATTTGTGAATAGTTAAAACAAGGGTGACACTTCTTAAGTAAAATTAAGTTGATAAAAATAAAATTAAAAAGGAGTGCCACCAATATGAATTATACCAAAAGATTAAATCCAACAATGAGAATAAGGATGATTGAGTTAGCTCAATCATCCTTAGGCGTCAAAAAAACCTGTGAGTTGCTTGGAATAAGCAGAAATACATATTATAAATGGCTTAAAAGGCTTGATCCTGAAAATATTTATGAAAGTTTATCTGATAGAAAACCTGTACCGAGAAGGCAACACAAGAAAACCCAGAAGGAGTTTGAACGAATTATTATTAAAATTTATGATAAATTAAGATGGTCAAGTCTAAAAATTCATTGCTATCTTAAGAATAATGGTATTTTAAACCCCTCTACTTCAAAGCCTATCGCAGAATCAACTATTAGAAACATTCTTAAACGTTATGGTAGAAACATTAAAAAGATTACTAAAGAAATTATTATCCGCTATGAAAAAGAATTTGCGGGTGAAATGGCACATATTGATCTTAAAAAACTTCCTAATGTTAGGGGTGAAAATCCTAAAAATAAAAAATATCTTGCTGTTTTAGAAGATGACGCTACAAGATTAACTTATGCTGAAATTTTAGACAATAAAAAATCTAAATCGTTAGCTGATTTCTTAAAAAGAGGGTGTTTTTGGTTTAGTAACACTTATGAAATCAGCTTTGAGAGCCTATTATCTGACAATGGAAAAGAATTTACCTGGCATACTGAAGAAGGCAGAAAATTCCATAGCTTTGAGGTTATGTGTAGGTTTTTAAATATTAAACATAAATATACCAAGGTTAGAAGACCTCAAACAAATGGTAAAGTTGAAAGGTTTAACCGAACTATTGATGAGGAATTTCTTTCTAAATACTTGTTTGACTCTCATAAACATAGAAATATTAGCTTACAACAATGGCTAAGATGGTATAATGCGGCCAGAATGCATATGGGCATTAAAGGTTTATTTCCAGTACAAAAACTGGCCGTTTGTCGTAAAATGGAGGTTGATAAAAACATCATTCAAGTTGCTTGATTTTTTGTTAAAGTGTCACCCAAGTGACGACTTATTACAATTAATTATTTAACTAAAGTTTATAAAAAAAGCAATAATAACTGTTAAAAACCTGCAATTATTTTTCAGGGTTATTATCTTTATTAAAACTAACATTGTTAGCATTGAAAAACTTATCTTTAATATCTTTTCGTGCTTCAAAATACTGATAATTTATCAACTTTAAATCATTCCAGAGTTTTTTAATATA
>JBFLWK010000233.1 GCA_040757695.1 Elusimicrobiota bacterium | reverse complement strand
GTAATAAGGGACTTCCTGAGTCGTGCTGTGAACTTGTCGGTAGTTATATCTGTTGACTTCACAGTTAAGAACACCTTGAGCCTGTTTAATATCTGTGACATTTTCTCTGGCACAGGTTCTGACAAGTCTGTCTTGAAGCCAGCCATAAGGACGTTCAACTTTACCTTTAGCTTGGGGAGACAGGGCATATATTATTTTAACACCACAATCACCAAGAACCTGTTTCCATTGAGTATCTATGTCATCGGTCTGGAGATAATGTTTACGCCAGAAGGAATCCCTGCCCTGAACAAATCTGAATATTGAGTGAGAATCTACATAAAAAGAATAAGGTAAGCCATATTTTAAGAAAATAGATTCCATTGCAGAGATATGAGCCCAGGAAGTATCTTTCTTGAAGAGTCTGGCATAAAACATAAATCTGCTATAGTCATCAAGGGAGGTTATCAGATACCATTTTTCTGGGGCATAAGGACTCCATTTATGTAAGGAAGAGTCATGCTGGATAAGTTCACCTGCATAATTGGTTAAGACTTCTCTATCATGAATTTTTCTTTCAGGTTTTTTCAGATAAAATCCATATTTCTTGGCTCTATCAATGATGGTAGAAAGAGATACATTTTGTTTATATTCTTTTTCTAATTGGTCTTTGATATAACTATAGTTGTATGATTTCAATAGCACATTTTTATCCTGAATTAATTTTTTTTCAAACGATAGTTCTTTGATGATATTTTCCTCAATTTTTAAATCTATGCCTCGTGTCTTACCGGTTCTTTGATATTGAATTGAAAATCTTTCTGGATTTTCACGATATTTTTTTAATAAGGCAAAAAATCTTGTTTTGCCGATATTGAGTATCTCTTGAATATAGTGACTTTCAATTTCTTTTTTGAGATAACGCTCAATAAGTTCTTTTACCTGACTGTCTGTGAATTTCTTATGTAATTGTGTCATAACTATTTCCTCTTTATTGTTAGATTTGTGCTGATGAATCAACACAGAGAAAATAGTATAAACAAAAATATTCACAAAAAGAAAAAGAAGCAAAAAGAAAAAAGTTGTGGATAATGATGGACAACTCTGCGAGTTGCCCACATTCTCCACAACAATACGACGATGACTATTTCTTCTTTTCTTAAAAATCATCAGTTTTTATGAGTTCACTTTTAATTCGTAAATCCTTAAAAAAGAGTTCACTTTTAATTCGTAAATGACAGCGCCAAAGGTATAATTGACAGACTCATCCATCATTCAGATGTAATCAGAATTGAAGGAGAAAGTTATAGAATAAAAGACAGAAAAACCAAAAATTTGACACAATCACAGGAATAACATGTCCGTCC
>JBFLWK010000232.1 GCA_040757695.1 Elusimicrobiota bacterium | reverse complement strand
ATTTTTAATACATAGGGCATATCCCAAAATGGGATACAAAAACGAGTAGAAGATATTAAGAAACATTTTCCCTGTTTCCTGGAAAAAATTCAATATACCATGGATTCCAATATGGATAAGATAATTTTAAAAATTTTATTTCTACGATATCATTATAATTTAAGGTTTTATGGCCTTGGTCAGGGTCCATTACCCAAATATTATTTTGAAAATCTATTGAATCAAATAGAACAGAATGCATTTTATCTGGTGTTTGAGTTATGCCAAAGATATAACTTTCTTTAGACTGTAATGATTTTAGTTTATTCTGCATTTGACATAGTTCTGAAATATTTTTTAAAGTAGCTTCCTCATTATATAATATATTTTCTTTGTTACATAAAACTATTTCCTCGCCACATGGTATTACACCTTCTTTACCTGGAATACTTTTACATAAATCTTTATGAGTCTCAATTAGTTCTTCTTGAGAACGCAAAACTCCACAATGTTTTAAAAATGACTCTATACATGCTAAAAAGCAAGAGTTACCATTACGGTTTTGTATATGTTCGAATTTCATATTTTCACCTATAATTCTATTTTGTGTCATTTCCGACATAGTTAATGTGGCTTTCTATAGTGAAAGTCACATTCTTAACATTTCACAACCCTCTAACTCCAACTAGAACTATATCTCCTTCCCTCTGTACCGATAATCTCTCACTCTTATAAATCTCTGTTATGGAAATCTGAAGGTCAAAGGGGAAGATAAAGTGTTTACTTTTAATTTCATCAAAAGAAATCATATCAACATTTGCAGCCATTATAACTACTTCGGTAAACCATATAGACAGTTTTAAATTTTTTGTTTTTCTCTTGGAAGAAGCTTTTTCAAAAATCATTGTATTACTTTTACTTATATCTTTTATAAATCCGAAGTTTTCCATAGTTTTAGTAACCATCTGTACCATTCGTCTTACAGTTTCTCTATCTCCCCATTCCTTCACAATCCTTGTTTTAATATCCGAAATTGTTGCACTTCCCTGTAAATCCAACAAACGGCCAGTAACTTCCGCTATATCTTTTACAAAAGGATAAGTTAGTAGTAGTAAACCCCAGTAGAGCCAGACTCTTTCTTCTGAAGATATTTCCTTTACAAGTTCTTTTGCTATATTAATAAGTTCTTGTTTATAACTATCCTGAGAAAAAACAATTCTCATAATTACAGTAACAGTTTTTGATATGGCTTCTTTGCCTTTCAGATATTCTGAAAGATACTGATCAATTTCTTTTCTTATTTCTTTCTCGGTTTTATTTTCCAGTATCTTTCCCATAAAAAAATCTAACCATTCCGGTTCAAGTTTTCTATCA
>JBFLWK010000231.1 GCA_040757695.1 Elusimicrobiota bacterium | reverse complement strand
GACAAAGAAGAGCTAATCTAGCTAAACAAATTTGAAAGTTTTGAAGAAGCAAAAATTACTATAGAAAAATGGATTCAGACAAATTACAACAAACTTTATCATCACAGTGCTCTGTTATATAGAAGTCCTGAGGGATTTGCAAAGAGATATTTTCAATCAGAATTGAATATAGATACATAAATACTACACCTTAAAGGCTCAGATGTGTCTTGTAAAATTGGTCTTAGTAAACTTTAAATTTGAGGAGAGTGTAAAATTTTGACTACCAATACAGTAGTTTTTATTTCTGATATACCAAATCCACGTGAATTCAAATTTGCAAGTGGATTAAAAGAAATAGGGTGGAATGTTATTTTAATGCATCGTAGCCCGGCTATATTTTCAAATTTTCAACCTTTTTCGAAAGTATTACCTTTTACATCGATCAATGATCTTATACCGAAAATTTTGGAAATATCACCAGAAATATTGCATGTTTTTATTTATTACGATTATTCATTTGCTTATCACCTTATAAATACATTTAAAACTATACCTGTTATTATAGATCCTTTTGATGTTATATATGGAATGTTTAAACATGAATTTTTTATAAAAAACCCGCTGCTCACTGCAAACAGTGAATTGGAAAAATATTGTTTTTCCAATGCAGATGGTATATGCTGTAGATGTTTACAGACACAGGTATATAGAAGAGAAATTGGATTTAATAAAAATAAAAGAATACTATTTTTCGACGGATGTTTGCCTGGCATAAAGAAAAATAAAGTTATAGTAACAAATAATAACGATGTACATCTTGTTTATGCTGGTGCTTTTTGTGCTGAAAAATTATTTCCCGAATTCAAAGGGTTTGGTGGTTTCTTATGGGTAGCAAAGAAAATAATAGAAGCTAACATGCATTTTCATTTATATCCCAGTTCAAGGAATTTTAATGTTACAAACTTTGCAGATGATTATTCAGAATATTATGAATTAGAAAAAAATTCTAATGGTAAATTTCATTTTCATAGACCTATACCATATGAAAATTTAATAAGTGAACTTTCACAATATGATGCAGGTATATACGTATCTTTTCCAGAGAAAACTGAAAATATAGATGAAGTAATTTATTGTGAAAGGAGCCAAAAATCAGCTAATTATGTTATTCCCAATAAAATATTTGATTCTCTTGAAGCAGGCTTACCTGTTATTGCAGATCCTGTTCATCATAAATGTATTATGCCTTACTTGAAAAAACTAAAAGTTTTTATTTCACCTGATGAACTTATATATTCTGAGAAACCTTCATTTGACTTGGAAAAGCTTAATATTGCCAACCAACATATTGCCGAAGCCGCTGAATATTTTAATA
>JBFLWK010000230.1 GCA_040757695.1 Elusimicrobiota bacterium | reverse complement strand
ACTAAAGAAAATATCTGACGATTTGACAAAACAGATTGGAAAAGGATGTGGTGAACCTCATTTAAGAGCAGTTCGTCAATTTTACCTTATTTATAGAGATATTAAAAAACGCTACACGCTGTGTAGCGAATTAGAAAAATCTAAAGAAACAGAAAAACGACGCACATCGTGTATCAAATTGATACCTGCCAGATTATCAACTGTAAAATTTCAGACAGTGCCTATAGAATTATTCAGTGAGTTATTCCCTTTATCGTGGTCGCAGTATCGTTTACTTATGCGTATTGATGAACAATATAAACGAGAATTTTATGAATCAGAATGCATCCGGGGGAACTGGTCTGTAAGACAACTTGACAGACAAATCCAGTCAATGCTTTATGAAAGAACTGCCTTGTCTAAACGCAAACTTGCAGTTATTGCTAAAGCACATAAAAAGCCTATCAACAGGACAGATGAATCTTTACCTGAATTATTTAAGAGACAAAGAAAAATTCCATGAAGAAAATGACCCTGTAGGTATTATCCTTTGTTCGGATAAGAGAAAAACTGTTGCTGAATATGCACTCGGTGGAATGAGTAATAAAATATTTGCATCAAAATATAAGTTACAATTACCTGCCCCTGAGGTCCTTAGAAAAGAGATTGAACACGAAAAACAACGCCTCATAGAAATGAAAATTGCTAAGGACGACAAATAAGAAAATATAGTTTAACAATATGATGTATTTTGTTAAGTCCCGCCTGAATTAAATCAATTATTTTGCGGTTTCTTTGGTTGGAATTCTGCCCGAAAAGTCCTGAAATTTAACAATTGTCAGGAGTTTTGTTTACAGGGTTTTATAATCATTATACCTGTCTGAGTGCAATATTTTCAGGTTAGTAGATGTTTACTAAAAAAATCATCATAATTATTATAGAAATGCCATAACGATGCCCCGTAATCCAAAACCTGTGCCACCACTAATCTTTTATCAGAATTTTTATACAGTTTAGTTTCTATAATATAAATTTCTCCGTCTTTATCAATTCCTAATGCGTCAATTGGTCCACTTCCAGTATTAAACTCTCTTGCTACGATTAATATTCGTATATTTTCTTTAATCTCATAAAGTGGCAGTGTTTCTGGATTGTCATAAATATATTTCTGTAAATAATCTTCAGTCACATCAACAGCTCCTTCAATCTTTTGTGCATTTTTACCATTTTTTGAAATTATTATTGCCATGTTTATCCCCTTTTCATATTTATCTTTGTATTTCTAAGAGATTTTATTTTTTTATAAAATTCTTTAATGGTCTTACAGTCATTCTTATCCAGCATCGTTACCCAGCCACCGAATTTGTATCTTCTCCAACACTT
>JBFLWK010000229.1 GCA_040757695.1 Elusimicrobiota bacterium | reverse complement strand
AGGCATGGCTGAAATCAGATTGTGGTATAAGAACAAACTTATTGGTGTTCACAAAGTAAAAAAGCTAGACTTAAATTTAGTCCACTTTTAATTCTTAAACAGTCCACTTTTAATTTTTAGCTGACAGCAAAATCTTCAACAATTTCAATCCCATTTTAGTCCAGTTTTACGGGGGTCAGAGCGATTCTTATACTGTTTCTTCATTTAATTCAACCATCCCATCAAGAAGTAAAAATATAGAAGAAATTATTACCGGAGAAAACAGTATTATTAAGCAGCAAATGGAAAAAGCAGGTAACGATACATTCTCTTTGCCTGTAAGAGATGTATTCTATCTTGTAAGAGGTAAAAAGGATAAATACATAAAGGTCTGTCTGGTCTATGGCAGTTTTTTTGAAACTATAAGTGTGGAAAATCTTATCAGCCAATCTTTTTATCAAGTATTAGAAGAACGATTAAAAGAAAGTGGAAAAGAAATTTCTGATGAATTAAAACAAACCTTAATTTCTATTTTATCGCAACAACAGAGTTTCAGTAAAGTACGCAATGTAGAAAAATCTTCCGTAAAATTAAGATTCAGAATTATGACTGAGGTAAAAGCCGAAGGTAATATTTTAAATCCAAAGAAATATCCAGAGATAAAAGATAATACATTGAATTTTGTTTTACCTTGCCACAATGATGAAGAAGAAAAGAGTAATTTAAAGAAAGCAGAAATTGTATTTGGTAAAACTGGACTAAAGCAATTCAATATTTTCAAGATTAAGCACCATTTCAATGGTTATTTTCTTGTTTTACAGATTTCAATTTAAAAAAATGGGTATTATTTGTTATCTAAGATTACTTTTGATGTTTATCTGGCAACGGTTCGCCAAAGACGATGATTGTGCCTTTTCTGCGGTATTTGAACATTTTTATCAGTAAAGTGATTGTTTCGGCGGAATATGAAGTTCGTCTACCGTCAAGAGTAAGGAGCCAGCCTTCGCTCCGTGCAGAGCAAAAGCTGGCAGTGTCAATTACACGGAAGTTTTGGGACTTCTACCCTTGAAGGGGAGACTTTAACTATCGATACTAAAACAGAGAAATTGGAACCGATAAAAGTATTTTTACTCTTTTAAAATTTTTTTTATTGATAAGTAACACGATTTTGAAAAATGTATTAAACCAGCCAGTTTAGATCTTGAAGGAAATGATGAAATAAAAATTATCTCAGAGGGGGAAAAAGATGTTAAGGAAAAATATTGGGTCATCTCCAAACTGAGTGGGTAAAATTGAGCCATTTTTTAGATTTCCGGGAGCATACAGGTTAACACTTTTAAGCGAAGATATTCTTCATCTCGTAATCCGTATGCCCTTCGCTGAATAACG
>JBFLWK010000228.1 GCA_040757695.1 Elusimicrobiota bacterium | reverse complement strand
TCATTTATTTGCCTCCCTTTTAGGAGTCCATCTATAAATGTAAATACCATTTTTTTTATGTACTTTTGTATAAATAGAATCTTTAAATATTTTAGGAGTCCACGGGATTCTCTCGCCATTGGTATCTCTAATTTTTACTATTGATAAAAGTTCTCCATCAATACTTACTTTATATACAGCAAAATATGGGAATCTTTTATCTTTTATATTATGTTCTCCTACTAATATATAAAGATTCTTCTCTTCGTCTATATCTAACAATTCAGCACCATCAAAAAACTCCGAAAATGGTCCTATTACTATTTCATTTTTCAAACTACCTAAATTATTTACACCTTTAATTTTTATTGCTGATGGTGTTTTCTCATTTCCATGCATTAGTGTCCAACCGCCATAAGGGGGATATTCGCCTTCCTTAACTTGATTATTACTCCAATAATGAATAACAAATATTTCCAGTTTATTTAAAAGATATTTAGATACTTGTAATGATGAAACAGTACTTGTATCAACATTCAAAAGATAATTAGGCAACCCTTTCAAATTCTGTTCGGCATTATATCTCTTTTTATCATATTTAATTACTTTTTTCTTTAATATCTTATCTTTATATCCCTCACGATACAGAATACCATTAGTGACATACATTTTGTCATTCTTATCATCAAAAGTAAAACTTTGAATATTCAATCCTTTGTGATAAAATTTTCTAACGAATTTTCTTGATTGGTTAAACTTTTGTATTGGTATATTGGTTTCTTTATCGTAAGAACTAGAGTCATAAACATATATATTACCCTGACTATCAATAACAAAATTGATTTGTGTTGCTTCCTTAATAATTGTCTCTCCTGCTTTATCTTTATATTTATCTTCGTATTTCTTTATCTGTCCTTCACCTTCTCCCCACGGAATAAATATAAAATCTTCTCTTATATATTCTTCCTTCGGTAAAATCTTTTGTTCCGATTGACAGAAACCAAAATTAGTAATTGTCGTTAATGCTAATACCAACATTATTCTACTGAAAATATTTTTTTGCATTATTCCTCCTCTACCCTCTTTTTGAAACTTGGACATTTACTTTAACACCTTCTCAAATTACTTCTTTGGGCGATGGTCAAAAGACCTTAAAAATTACTGCCTATAATCTTTCCGCTCAATCATTAGAATTGGACTCAACCCCGAAAACAATGGCATATAAAGATTGGGGTAATACCTTACAACAATACGATAAAGGTTCAGACGCTTCACTGCATATACTTGCATTTGACTTTTATTATTTTTCTGACGACACACGAAATTTGAGATTTGCAAAAACATATTACTCAAAACAAAGGATTTCAGATTATGTATAATTTCAATTTTAAGACGATAATCA
>JBFLWK010000227.1 GCA_040757695.1 Elusimicrobiota bacterium | reverse complement strand
TTCAAAATTCAAAGAGCGATTTTAAAGGTCAAACCTTTAATTTGAGTGAATTTGCAAATATATTTTATAGTGGCTCCGACGAGCTATCTCAAAAAAATAGTGTTTATAGCCGTTTTTCAGGTCGACTCTGTCTAAAGAGAAAAAAGAAAGATTAAAAGCAAATTGCTATGAAATTATGCAACTGTTAGTATTAGCCGAAAAAACTGCAAAACCTATTATTGAAGAGATTGAAAAGATAGTGGCCGATATTAAAAAACAGGGTATTACTACGCAATCGGATGGCCGATGTATAAACGTTCCTTCAGCATTGACTATAGGAAATTCTCGCTCATTTATAAAATACGCCAAGCAAACATTGCAAAAGGTTGCGGAAAACATTAATATTATCTTTGATAAAAGCTATCAAGGTCCGCATTTTCACAGAATCAGAGATGATTTTATTAAAGAATTTGGAAGTGACTTTATCGTTGCCAAGCTTTTAATTGACGACCAATCGTGGATCAAAAAAATAATTGAATTAAGAAATGAAGATGAACATCCGAACACTGGCAAGCCATATTGCAATAATTTTGATATTAATAAGGATAAATCTGGAACATTTGTTATAACTTTACCTACATTTTTTGAAGGCACACAAATTGGAAATGCTTTAGAGGTATATAGTCACAATTTATTAACATTTGCTGAGGAAATAACTGTATTTTCGCTAGAAAAGTTCTTCCCTCCAATTGCAACTATTTATGAAATACCAGAGAATGAACGTAGGCCTGAATTACCAACGCGATTTAGAATAGGATTAAAAACGAAAATCAATACTACAAAATGAAAATATCAATTCATATTCGTGTCAGTACAGAGGAACAGGCAAAAGAAGGTTATTCTCTTGCAGTACAGAGAGAATATCTTGAATCTTTTGCTAAGAGAGAAGGTCTTGAGATATTCAGGGTTTATCAAGACGATGGCATAAGCGGTTATTCTACCGAGCGCCCTGCCTTGAAAGGACTCCTTAAAGACGCGAAAGAGAAAAAGTTTGATTTGGTTTTGGTTTACAAAATAGACAGATTTAGCCGCAATCTTAAAGATTTGTTAAATTTAGTGGACGAGCTATCTTCTTGTGGCATTGGTTTTAAGTCAGCTACAGAGCCATTTGATACTACAACTTCGGCAGGCAAGCTAATGTTTCAGCAATTAGGTAGCTTTGCTGAGTTTGAACGAAATAGAATTGCAGAGCGTGTATTCCCTGGAATGATTAAAGGGGTCCAACAAGGCAATTGGCAGGGCGCTCGACCTGAAAAACGGCTATAAACACTGTTTTTTTGATACGGCTCGTCGGAACCACTATAAAATATATTTGCAAATTCATTCAAATCAAAGGTTTGACCTTTGAAATTGCTCTTTGAATTTTGAAAA
>JBFLWK010000226.1 GCA_040757695.1 Elusimicrobiota bacterium | reverse complement strand
GCTAAACTTTTAACTTCAATTTCCCAAGTGCTCTTACTTTTTTCTATCTTAGTAATCTTGCATTTAACTTTATACCAAACTCCGCTGACGCATTCTTCAAAGTAAACCACGTCCCCTTCATCCATACTACCAGTCACTTTGTCGAATTTCGTATGATTAGGATGCCATTCCGTAAAATGCTTATCAAGATTTCTAAACCAATCAAAAATTTTTTCAGGTGTCGTTTTTATTTCTATTGAATCTTTTAGCGTTATCATAAGCTATTACCTCAATTTAAAATCATATAAATATCTTTTCCTAAGGGCAGGGTTCGGAATTTCATATAATGGGTGCAGCAAAGAGTCGTCCTGACCGATGCAAAACAAAAAAACGGGATTTTTTGGCACTCCCCTGCTTGCTCTTTGCTGTTCTCCGAAGTTACGCCATATTATTTTTCCCCAATCATTAGAAAAATTGGATATTTTCTTATGATATTTTGATCTATTTTCTTTTCCATTTCATAACATATTGAATACTTAACATCACTAAATCCCTTACATTCTAATAATTTTTTCAATTTTTCAGTATTAAATCCATTATGACCATTATAATTTTTATGGTGTTTATGAAATGAACCATCTTCTTCTATTAAATCAGCAATACATAAATATCCATTCTTGTTTAATAATGAATAAAATATTTCAATAATTTTTTCAGTATTTTTGATATGATGTAAAGTCATAAGAGTATATATTAAATCATGTTTATTTGCATATCTATTATAAATCAAATTAATCTTAACTGTTTTCATGTTTTTGATTTTATTTTGTTTAATTTTATTATTTACAATTTTTAACATTTCAGATGAATCATCCATTAAAACAATAGATTTCAATGATTTATATAGAAAAAAACTTAATAATCCTGTTCCACATCCATATTCTAATGCATTAATATTATTTGATACTTTTATTGATTTCAAAATTTCATCAGATATTACTTTTGCTCTTTCAATATAAATAGGATTTTCATCCCATTTTGATGCTTCTTTATCAAAATATTTCATTTTACATCTTATCAAAGGCTTGGCGTAATTTCAGCTAACGTATTCACAAACCACGCCGTTGTTTTTGCCGATATCAAACGACAAATTATCTCGCGGCAAAAACAACGGAACGACCACAATAATCCTTATCAATAAAGGGAGTGTCGTGGTTTGTGCTGCCAGCTACAGGCGCAAAATGGCTTTTCGACATTCCAGCTACTGCACCCGTGAGACAATCCATAAGTAACGAAGCGGATGAGTGCCAACGTTGAATACATTGTGTTGGGTAGCGGGAGGAATGTAAGCGACACAACCTTTCTGAATTCTCTGCCGACCGAGACCCTCTAGTTCAACTTCACCGATGCCATCAAGTATTATTAATAGTTC
>JBFLWK010000225.1 GCA_040757695.1 Elusimicrobiota bacterium | reverse complement strand
CTGTTATTACCAGCTTACCGGCTTCGTTACACCGCTTAATAATACTTTTCTGAATATTCGGTACTTCGTAAGAAGGTAATTCAACACCAAGATCTCCGCGAGCGACCATTATTCCGTCTGCGGTTTCTAATATTTTCTCGAAATTTTTTATGGCTTCTTCTTTTTCAATTTTGGCGATTATCGGTTTATCAAAACCTTTTTTATTCATCCACTTTCTCAGATCAATAATATCTTTTGCATTTCTAACAAAGGAGAGAGCAACAAAATCAACTCTGTGCTTGAGAGAGAAGTCTAAATTTTCAAAATCTTTTTCGGTTACTGATGGTGTACTAAGATTCATTCCGGGTAGATTCATTCCTTTTTTGGGTTTGAGTATTCCGCCCTCTATAATATCGCACACGACCGACTTTTTTGTCTTTGATTTTATTTTCAATCGTATCAACCCGTCATCGATCAAAATAACATTCCCGACCTTGGCATCACTTGCGAGCTGCTTGTAGCTTGTAGAAATTTTTGTTTTTGTACCGGGGATATCATCGATAGTAATTTCTATTGTTTCGCCGGATTTTATTTCAATAGTCGGTTCGCTCAATTCACCTATCCTGATTTTCGGTCCCTGGAGATCGATCAATATTGGTATAGGCAAGGATTTATTGATGCATAATTCATTTATCAAATTGAATATGCGGTCGAAGTACTCAAAGTTTCCATGTGAAAAGTTTAAGCGGAAGCCGTTAACACCGGCATCAACCATTTTTTCTAATTGTTCAGATGTATCTATTGCCGGACCTATTGTTGCAAGAATTTTTGTTCTGCAGAATTTGTTTTTCATAATTATGGTTAAGTGTATTTTGATTAGGAAATTGGGTGAAATTACAACTATAATTTATCATTAAAATCAGAATATATCAGCATACTTGTAAATTTTAAATATTTAGATATAAAGAAAAATAAAAGAAACCTTCTAATTGTATCTTAAATAATTCTCCTAATTAACCAGAGGTTGATAACAAAAATTTAACTCTATATATTTGATTGGAAAGTAAAATAGTGGGGAGAAACAATACAGATTAATGCAATTATAGAAAGAGATGATGATGGGTATTATGCTTACGTTCCAGAATTAAAAGGTTGTTTCAGTCAAGGTGATACTTTTGAAGAAGCACTACAAAATATAAGAGAAGCCGCAGAACTTTATTTAGAGACGTTGAATGATGAAGAAAAAACTTTACTTGGTTCTAAATCTTTTTTTATTGCACCCCTTATTTTAGATCCCTTGAAGGCAGTATAGAAAATGACTTCGAAAGAAGCAGAGAGTTTGCTGTTGAAAGCCGGTTTCGTTTTTATTCGCTAGAAAGGAAGTCATAGAATTTACCGTAAAGAAAAAATTAGAATTGTAATTCCACACCACGCCAGGAAAGA
>JBFLWK010000224.1 GCA_040757695.1 Elusimicrobiota bacterium | reverse complement strand
AATATCAAAATTATAAGGTTTCCCTGAATAATCAGGGTCAGAAAGTATAACACCATTGAAATGTATTCTTCTTGGTCCTTCAGGTATATTACTTGAACCAGCATTAGAGTCATATATAATAAAATCATTATTACTGAAATCAAATCCATACACTAAAACTGAATGTGCAGCTATTTGTTGAGATCCTGATAGATAACTTGTGTATAAATTTACAACTTGAGGTTGTTTAAGGATAAGTAAACAACCGATTAATTGATTATATACAGCTATATCATAGCAGTGTGGAACGATATTAATACCAGTCCCTACTACAGAATAAATTCTTTCCAGGTAACCTAAGAAATTCTTTTGAGTATCGAATGCTTTATTTACTATATCTACTGTGGTTTCTTCATTATAAGCATCAAAAAAATGTACAATATTTACTTTGTGTGAAAAATGCCATTTAGAGTATGTTGCAAAGCCATAACATGCACCACCTGGAATTAAACCATGATGACTATTATTTATACATGCTTTATCTTGTCCGGGTGCATTTGGATTTTCACCTATTTCAGGATTATTTAAAATAAAACCTGTATTTAGATCGGAACTTTTTTTAAAAAGAGTTTTTATATTTACTGAAAAAATAGAACTAAAATGAGAAGTCACTATTTTAACTGAATTGTTATTAGAATTATGTATAACTGCCGGAATACTCCATTTACTATTATGAACATCATAAGATATTATTAATAGGTTATTTAAATTTACTGATTGTTCATACGGTAAAGTAATAGTTACAGGTAATGAAAAGTTCAACCCATTGGGCTGTAAATCAATTACTTTCCCCACTTTTTGATAATCAGTAGATGGTAAAGATATATTAGATATATTTTCTGATATAGTAATAATTGTATTTTTTGACAAAGCCCCTTCTGGAATTTCCAGTTTTGTTCCATATAATGGATTATTAGGATCTGTAACTTCCAGTGTACCTCCTGATGTCCCGATTACTGCTGTAGCCTGTGGAGTTATATTGTTTGGCTCAGGTGTAAAAATAGGTGTGGAAACAGGTGTAGGTGTATTTGACGATGGTATAACTTCGGCACCTGTGTTTCCTACATTTCTGCCACAGCCGGTTATGCCGGCTATGATGGAGAATAACAATACAATAACAAAGACCAAAGATTTGTTTTTCATTTTTATCAATCTCCTTTATTAATAAGTTTTTTAATATGGAATCTTACATAAAATGAAAAATGCCTTTTCTTATTTTATTTCATTGCTTTTATATGGTATAATCACGTTACATTAATAGATATAATGTTTTTAAAAGGCCGCTCCAGGCACCCTCCGGTCAAAGTTGGTACTGAGGCGGACCTTTTTGTGATAGTTTTATTTATTTTTCTTCTATAATTTATAAATTTTGAATATTTTTATTAATAGTAAGCTATATATCA
>JBFLWK010000223.1 GCA_040757695.1 Elusimicrobiota bacterium | reverse complement strand
ATCAGTCACAATCAAAGTATCAATCATACTTTTGATAATATTGTCAACATAGTCCTTGGACACAGTGACTTTTGATAAATTTTCTGTCATCTTATTAAACGAATTAGCAAATTCACCAAGTTCATCTCGAGATTTTATTTTAACCCGATGTGACAAATCGCCCGTTCTGATTTTTTCTACACCTAACATAAGAGGTTTCAGCGGTCTACTTATCAGGAATCTAACAGCAAAAATTACTACTAAAGATGATATAAGTATTATAACAATCACGCTCAAAAGCATTACTTTTTTAATCTGAGTTGTCTTTTGGTACAATCCTCTTAAAGAAACACCCAGTCGCACCATTCCTAACTTCTTCTCTTTTCCTTTTTCTATTTCTTGAATAATACTCAATTCCTCTTTTCCTGCATCTTTAGATAATTGTATAGCAACTATTGGAGCAGTAAATTCTTTTATTAATACCTTCTCCTTCTCTCCTACTTCTGCTATAAGATTTCCTGTTACGCCTTCTATTCTTGCATACGATATATCTTTTTCTCTTATTATACCTTCAAGGAGCCGTATCAATCCTTCCTTATCTCCAACTAGGACATCATACTCGCTATTATAAGCAATATTATTTACTATAGTTATTGCCCGTTCATCTAACTCAGTCTTAATTGCACTTGTTTCGTGTCTTACAAAAAACCAACCAAGGAAACTGGTAAAAATTACAATTAATGAGACAGTAAGTAAATTGATTTTAGTAGCAATATTTAATTTCATTTTCCAAACACTTCTTCTGCTTTTTCAATAATTTCCTTAGGGATTTTTATCCCTAATCTATCAGCCACAGATATATTTAAATATAGTTTTGTCTTTCTTGGTACACTGACTTGAATAGTAGACAAGTCTTTTCCATTCAAAATTTTTTCAGCTATTTCACCTGACTGTCTACCAATATCTTCATAATCACAGGATAAAGCCAGAAGTGCTCCTGCTTTAACATAACTCGACGAAATTCCCATAACCGGTATTTTATTTTTCAAACAAGAATAAAGAATTTGTTTGATAATTGCTAGCTGGCAAACAATGGTATCTGTAACTAACCATAAAACATCAATATTCATTTCTTCCATTTTTGGAATCTTTTGTATGTCTTCTGTAGATTCGACTTGATATGTTTTCAGAACAAATCCCATATCACTAGCTGTTTCTATGGCTTTTTGAATAATACTCTCATTTTCCTTAGGGTTATAGATTACTCCGATTCTTCTTACTTTTGGAATAATTGTTCTCAAATTTTCAAACTGTAACCTAATCGGTATATCAAGTGGAGAACCTGTCAGATTTTTTGATTTTAAACCAACTCCTTCAGGATCTATAATCATAGAAAAAATTATCGGAATATCTTTAATTTTTTCAGATACTAACTTTGTCGCTGACGTCCCAATAGTCAAAATCAAATCTGGCT
>JBFLWK010000222.1 GCA_040757695.1 Elusimicrobiota bacterium | reverse complement strand
ATAAAAATATCTTTGAGGTCGCATATCTACTGACCACAGAAAGGCAAAATTCCTCGGAGAACTTTTTTGACAACGAGGTTAAATTACTTTACTTAAAAACTCCCCAAGTTAGACAAAATAGATATACCTGGATAATAAATCTGATATTGAAATTTATTTATTTGGTGATTTGGCTAAGAAAAAATAGAAAAAGGATAGATTACTTATTGGTATCGACTCTGGATGAATGTATAATAACTTACATTGCTAAAAAGATTTTGAGTTTAAAATCAAAGCTCATCATCTTCAATCAGATATATTTGTCATCAGTTAAGGAAAAAAGTAATCCATTTTCAGAATTTTTGATTGATATTTTTATCTTGATTAATCGAGCCTCGGATGGTGTTCTTTGTCTTTCTAAAGGAATTTTGCAAGACTTAAAAGAAACTTACAATATCAAAACTAAGATTTTTGTGCATCCAAGTTGTGTTGACCTTCAGAATATTAAAACACTTTCCAAGGAAACGTTAGACGAACCTTGGCTATTGGAAGATAAAAGGAAGACTATCATATATGTTGGAAGATTAAGCAACAGGCAGAAAAGAATTGATATATTACTGAAAGCCATAAACATAATAAAAAATGAAGATTTACCTTTTAAAGTTCTAATTATTGGGGATGGAGAAGATCGAGCTTTTCTTGAAGAGATGAGTAAAGATTTTGACTTAGAAGGCATTATCTATTTCCTTGGTTATAAAAAAAACCCTTACAAATATTATGCAATCTCAGATCTGTTCGTTCTTACCTCAGACTTTGAAGGTTTTGCCAATGTAATAATTGAAGCTATGGCTTGTGGTTTGCCAATAATTGCTACAGATTGTCCAAGTGGTCCATCAGAAATTCTTGAAAATGGGAAATGTGGGATTTTGGTTCAAAGAGGGGATTATATAACCCTCGCCAATGAAATCTTGCATGTTCTTCAGAACGAAGAATTTAATAAAGAATTAAGAAATAATGCTTCAATAAGAGTAAGAGATTTTGAGTATAAAAAAGTGTTTAAAGAGTTTAATAATTTCATGACAAACATTTAGAGAAATATTTGATGAAAGATATAAAGTGTCCATTATGTTCTGTAAATATAGATAAGGATAGATATAAAGAAAATTATTATTCAAAAATTATGAACACTAATTATAAATTATACATATGTCACGCCTGTTCATTAGAATTTTGGAACCCTATGGCTATGTTTAAAGAATTTTATGAAGATGAACTCCATAAAGATTATGCGTCATTACATGTTGGCGGATTAAGAAGCATATCTCAAAGTATGAACCTGTTCTTTGAAAATCTGCCATTAAAAAGTGGAAGATTACTGGATGTTGGATGTGGCGATGGCATTTTTTTAGAAAAGGCTCGAGAATTTGGCTTCGATGTATGGGGTATTGATTTTGATTCTAAGAGTATCGAGACAGCCAGGAAGAAAAGAAATCTTAGA
>JBFLWK010000221.1 GCA_040757695.1 Elusimicrobiota bacterium | reverse complement strand
GCAGAAGTTTCACTATTAGTGAAGGTTGTGCAGGACTTATTTTTTCCCGATTATTATACATATTAGTCGTCGGTAAATCAATAATACTATGAGTCAAAAAACAGCGTTTTCACGCATTTTTCAGGATTATCAGCGGGAATAGAAAAGGTGAAGTATTCCCAATAGAACATGACCGAACAATCATCGGCAGGGAATCGTCTGCAAGTATAAAAATTGCAGATAACAGATCGTCTCGCGAGCATTTTTGTATAGAAAAACAAAATGAAAATTTTTATATAACCGACTTAAAAAGCACTAATGGAACATATCTAAACGGGATAAGAATAAAAAATGCAGTTCTTAATACCGGTGATATAATTGACGCAGGTGAAACATCGTTCAGGTTTGAGACAGAAAATGTTACAATAAACTTTATTAAAAACGAAACCTCAAAAATTGATATTAAAAAACGGATTACTGACGATAAAGCGATTCTTCAAACAAATGAAATGGTGGCTACACTGTACAAAGTGGTGGACACTATCCAAACAGAATATAACCTTGAACAATTGTTCAACAAAATTATGCAATCAATACTGCAAACCATACATGCTGATAGAGGATTTCTTATTATTTCTGAACCTAACACATGCGCAGTGATGCCTGTTGTTTCTGTCGGTAAAATATCGGCAGGCGGAATATCAATGTCTGTGATTAATCATTCATTAAAAGATGGTTTTTCTGTTTTATCGTCGGATACATTTATTGATGACCGCTTCAAGATGGGACAGAGTATTATTACACATAATATTCGGTCTGTGATATGCGTACCGGTTGAATCAAAAAACAAAATACTCGGTGCTATTTATCTTGATACTATTGGCAGAACCAAAAATTTTACTGAGCCAGAACTTGAACTTCTATCAGCAATCGGGAAACATGCGGGAATTGCTATAGAACGGGCAGGACTGATAAAAGAATTAGAGGAAATGTTTCACAGTGCAATACGCAGTATGGTCTCTGCAATTGATGCTAAAGATGTTTATACAAAAGGGCATTCAGAACGTGTAACAAATTATTCACTTATTGTTGGTAAAAAAATGGGATTCACAGATGATGAATTAACGATATTGAAACTTGCTGCTATTTTGCACGATGTTGGTAAAATCGGTATTCCTGATAGAATCCTTCAAAAGCCGAGCAAACTTACAGACGACGAATTTGCAATAATAAAAGAACATCCAGTAAAAGGCGCCAAAATAGTAGAGAATATAAAAAACACAGAAAAACTTATACTTGGCATAAAACATCATCACGAGCATTGGGATGGTAGTGGATATCCTGATGGATTAAAAAGTGAAGAGATTCCTAAAATCGCACAGATTATAAACCTGAAAAATGCGTGAAAACGCTGTTTTTTGACTCATAGTATTATTGATTTACCGACGACTAATATGTATAATAATCGGGAAAAAATAAGTCCTGCACAACCTTCACTAATAGTGAAACTTC
>JBFLWK010000220.1 GCA_040757695.1 Elusimicrobiota bacterium | reverse complement strand
ACATCGGTTTGTCTGACGTTGCCGTCTATAAATTGGCGAAGTTATGATATGATCAAAGTAATAGAAACGCCGGGGGTCAGCGTGATGTCTGATGTCGGGGTCAATCACCGAAATATGTTAATAAGTTTTAATAAGTTCGGTGCCTGGCACCGCATCTCACCCCGCACCGCATCTCACCGCATCTCATGTATACCGGTTAATGAAATAGGGGGTTTAAAACCCCCCTCTTCTTTTTTAGTCTCCAGTGTTAATCTCTGGTGACTTCAGTGCTGATAAAATTTCCCACTGGTGTTCCATCTTTCAGTAGTTTCCACACCCTTGCGAAGTTTCCTGTGTCCGAATCGGTAACCAATAAAACGTATTCATCAAAATCATCACTTATTTTAACAAGATCTATCACACGCCAATAGTGAAAGTCACCGTCACCTAGGGCTACGTCAAAAAGCTTGCGCAAGCTGCCGGTACCCGGCCTGTATTTGTAAAGCTTTCCACGAGTGTCCACGATAAATAAAGAAAAATCTTGATAATCTAATATCCTGGCGGCAGAAGTGGTAGAAAAGCTTTTTTCTATGATTTTCCGCAGATCATATGTATCTGTTATGTTTCCTCTACCATCTAATTCGAAAACTATGTTACTGAAGGGTATTCTTTTATGAAGCTCCACAAACAGATGATCATTCTTACCCACAAAAATTCCACTAAAATATGCATCTTCCTGACGTTGATCGGAAGGGAGGTTTTCAAAAGCAAAAAACAGGCTTTTTTCCCCCTCCGGTGTTATCCTTAATACCTGTTTAGCTGAAATGAGGTAAAAATTCCCTTTTTGATCCAGATCCATTGAGGTAAAGTTATCTTTATCCGAAAAGATCTTTTTGATCTCTTTTTTCTGAACATCAATCAAGTAGAGACTCGATCCGGTTAGAGCCGCTATCTTAGAGGGGTTTACCACAGCAAATTCCATTATTATATTTTCCTTTTTAAACCCCTCAGGCAACCAAGATGTGAGATCATAAATTGTTCCCCGGTCGTATATTTTTATTGCAGAATATGTGTCTAAAAAATATAAATAATTCTCATGTACTTCTATCTGAGTAGGGTTATTTAGCTGGCTTTTTACTTTCCAGGATGTCGTTGAACAAGCAGTTATTGTCACTGTTATTAATAAAGATAAGACAATCAGGATAATTACCTGTAATTTTTTGGACATTTTTCCGTTCCCCAAAAAAAATTTCTTATCACTAAAAACCTACTTTAAAAAATCTCTCAATAATAATAGACGGATAAATGGCCTACTTTGTTCCGCTCTCCGCAACAAAATCTTTCAACGACCCTGCCAGCAAGATTAACCTTCCTTCCTTTCCTTCCTTGGTGTGTAAGGGGACGGCAGACTGTGTGAAAAGTGCCCTGATTAACCTAACACAAATCCACAAATATGATATAATTTAACTATAAATACAGAAGAAAAGAGTGGATTTATGGGATATATAGAAGGCCACGACAGAAATCAGATA
>JBFLWK010000219.1 GCA_040757695.1 Elusimicrobiota bacterium | reverse complement strand
GTTAAAACTACATTACTTGAAGAAAACTTATTAAATGAAGATAAAGAATTAGAAATCACTAAAATTTTCTTAAGGTCTAATCCTAAAAAACCAAAAGTTAAATTAACTGTAATGGATTATCAGGATAAATTTAATAATCTCTGTTCCCTGAAGGAGAAAGAATTAAATAGTATAGGTGATGAATTGGGTCTTGAGATGAGCAAGGCGGGGAGGTCAATTACTAATAAAGGTAAGAGAGGTCAAATTAGAAAATACGCTGAGGAACATAGTATACCTAAAGCATCCACTCAAATTGATTTATCTGATGATTTAGTGAAAATGCTTCTTTCATATTTACCCAAATTAGAGTTATTTAGAGCAGATACGAGATTGGGAGTAGATGAAACATCTTTTCAAAGCGAATTTAGACAAATTGTAACTGACACTGTTCAATCTATTCCACAGAAAAGCGAAATTGAAGAGAAAATAAAAAACGGACTAAGTACCGAGTTTACAAAAATTCACCAAAAATTATTACAACATACCGATGTATTAACTGATCTCAAGCCATATCCTAAATTTTCATGGGACAAATTAGTGGCATTTGATCTGAAGGGCGTTGATGAGGATGGTATTGAAGCGTCATTAAACAAAAGAGGAGCAGGAATAAGGCGTATGCTTATGGTTGCCTTTTTTCAATATCTTGCTGACCGTAAAGTAGCTGGCAAGGAGATTAATTTAATCTATGCCATTGAAGAGCCAGAGGCTTTTATTCACCCCGGATTGCAACGGGAGCTTGCAAAATCTCTTAATGAACTGTGTATAAGTGAATTCCAAATCTTAATAACTTCACATTCTCCTGTTTTTGCTGGTTTTTCTCCCAAAGAAGATCTTGTTTTATTAAAAAGAACAGGTGGAACAGCAGAGGCAATACAATCGCCTGCTTTAAATTTAGAAGAAGTTGCGGACGAACTTGGCGTTGAACCAAGTGACCAAATATGTGGTTTTAAAGCATGTGTCTTTGTAGAAGGTCCAAAAGATATTTTATTTTGGGAAACAGTATTCAAAAAATTAAAAGCAAATGGTAATTTTCCTGCTACACCTGCAGAAAAAAATATTGGTTTTATTCCTTATGGAGGTTCAGGTTTGAAACATTATATAGACAGGAAAGCTTTAAAAAATATAAATAGAAAATATCTTGTCATCGTTGATAGTGATCGTAAAAATATAAGTGATATAATCCCACAGAGAAAATTAAATTGGAAACAAGAATGTGAATCTGATGGCGGTAAATTTTTTATATTGCGTAAACGGGCAATAGAAAATTATCTACACCCAGAAGCACTGAAAAGGGATGGAAAACTTAATTCACCTTTTGATGATTTTACAGATATGAAATCCTTATTCGGTGAAAATGTAATAAAGACGATAGAAAAAATGACCGCTGAAGAGATAATTGAAAAGGTAAATACATTGATAATGGTATAGACAAAAATGAGATTTTAGAAATTGCATCATCAATTTTGACATTAACATG
>JBFLWK010000218.1 GCA_040757695.1 Elusimicrobiota bacterium | reverse complement strand
AGAATTTTAAGTTTTATGAACATAAATTTCTTTTGTAGAACCAAAATGAAAATGTCCTATTAGAACAAAGTAAAAATGTCCGGTTTTCAATAAAAAAAATCGGAGGATAAAAAATGAAACAAGGAGTTCTAATAGTGACAATACAAGAAGTAAACAAGTTCAAAATAGTTAATGATATTATCTATAAACAAATAACACAAAAACAAGCCTCCGAATGCCTTAATTTAAGCACGAGACAAATAAGAAGATTAGTAAAAAGAGTTAAAAAAGAGGGTTTAAAAGGGGTAATTCATAAATCTAGAGGAAAACCATCGAGAAAAAGGCTTTCAGAAGCAATAAAGTTAAGAATTATCCAACTTGCAAAAACTAAATATATTGATTTTAAGCCTACTTTTTTAGCAGAAAAGCTTAGTGAAAATGAAAATATTAAAGTTTCTAGTGAGTCTGTCAGGAAAATACTTATTGAAGCTGACTTATGGAAAACAAAAAAACGAAAAACAAAGCATCGAAGCTGGAGAGAAAGAAGAGACTGTATAGGAGAACTAGTTCAACTGGATGGTTCACATCACGATTGGTTTGAAGGAAGAGCTCCAAAGTGTGTATTAATTGGTTTTATTGATGATGCTTCAAATAGGGTATTTTTAAAATTTACAGAAGGTGAAACAACAGAAGCATTAATGAGAATAACACAGGAATATATAAAAATATACGGTTGTCCAGTGGCTTTGTACGTTGATAAAGATACTATTTACAAAGTTGCAAGAGGAGAAGGTATGACACAATTTGCAAGAGCAATGCAGGAGTTAGGGATAAAAATAATTTATGCTCATTCTCCACAAGCAAAGGGAAGAATAGAACGTTCATTCAAAACTCATCAAGATCGATTAGTTAAAGAATTAAGATTAAACAATATTTCCAGTATAAAAGAGGCAAATAAATTTCTTGAACGCAAATATATTAAAGAACATAATGAAAAATTTATGGTAAAACCAAAGAATGATTATGATATGCACAGAAAATTGCCATCAAAAATAAATCTTTCTAAAACTTTTTCAAAACACTCAAAAAGATCTATAGCAAATGATTATACCCTTAAGTACAAGGGTAGAGTTTTTCAAATACTAGATACACCAAACTCAAGAGATATAATCCTGAATAATAAAGCAATTGTAGAAGAAAATTTAGAAGGTTCTATTCGTATAAAATACAAAGATAAGTATCTTAAATATAAAGAAATATCTGAAAAACATACGGCCTCGTATTCCAGATGGATTTGGGTTCCTTCTAAAACAGGTTAAAATGCACTTGTTACTGTTTTCTAACGAAAACAGTAACAAGTAATATGATGATAAAATAAATTCAAAAGAAAAAAGGAAATTTAATGATTAAAAGAGTTCAGAAGTTAGTAATAATAAATCCTCCAAAGAGGACATTTCTATTTTGCTAAAAAGCGGACATTTTTATTTTGCTGCAACATAAATATTTTTATTTTATAATTTATACCAATCCACGTAAGTAAATTATATATGCT
>JBFLWK010000217.1 GCA_040757695.1 Elusimicrobiota bacterium | reverse complement strand
TAAAAGTGCAAGGTTTTTTGAGAGTTTCGTCGTTTTTCCTTGCACTTTTCGCCTGATTTCAGTGATTATATTTTACCATTTTTCCGTCAATATTTCAAATCAGTTTTCCGTTTTTCAGTAGACCCTATTTATGTCCAATCCGTTAAGTGAATCAACATAATAGTCAATTCCGTAAGACAAATCCCTCAAACCTAAAACTAAACCTGTCAGTAAAAATACTTTAATCATCCTGTTCATTTTTTTACACCCCCACCATTTTTTCATCTCAGATAATTTATCAGAGAATCTAACTTTACTATGTATTATTATATTAAAATTTGGCATTAAATACAACTTAACCTTTTGTCCTGACATTTTTCACCAAAATAAAATAATAATGCTTAACAACTGCCAATCTTTCAATTTCTTATTTTCCAAAAGAGTTATTTCGTTACCCCCTGTGACATCTGTATTTTTCTTGCAACCATTATAATGCCTGTCAGCAGCCAGAAGGGTTCCATAATTCTAATAATAATGAAAGTATTTACGGTTAAACTATGACAAAAAATTGCCACAAATGCAATTAAAAATCCTAATGAAATACTGTATTCAAATTCATTCCTGCCTGTAATGTAAAGCTTTTTTGTTTCTTTCCAGATAACAATTAACATCCAAAAAAAAGCCACCAGCCCCAACACACCCGTCTCCCCAATTACAAGCGGAATTTGTCCTTCAACAGGCAATCTTGAAACCCCCTTGCCTAAAAGAGGATGTTTAGGTAAAAATTCTTCAAAAATTCTATTCCAGAAATTTACTCTCGCAGCAGCTGATTCTTCCAATCTTAGGTTAAACTTCCCGACATAAGTAGTAACTTGAAAATTACCTTCCACAGTGTACTTCATTCGTTTAAATAATATATCTCTATAAGATGGAAACAAAGCATTTAAGAATAATAATCCTCCAATAATAGAAAATAAAAATGTTACTTTCCTTTTTTTCGCCAAAATTAAGAAAGTAATTACTAACCCAGCGAAGCCGAAATATGATGCCCTTGATTGTGTCTGAATTAGAGGTGGTAAAATAAGAAAAAATAAACTTGTGAAAAAAAGCAAAAGTTTTTTTTGTTTTTCATAAGCCAGCATTCCAAGTGTTAATCCTAAAACTAATAAAAAATATCCTCCAAGTGTAGCGGTTTCAGTTACACCTCTTTCAATATCAAAAGGAGCGTAGGGTCTTACCCCCTGACCTATCAAATAATACGAATAAAGCACTACAATACAGGCAGTTGTAAAGAAAATAATCAACATTGTTTTTAATTGCGATTCTGATTCCACAACATTAACCACCAGAAAAAATAACAGCAGGTATTCAATATATTTCATCACATAGAAAAAAGTAATTCTCGGGTCTATATCCCCGCGAATAATGCCAAGTGCCGAAGAGATAATACATATAACTGTATAAAAGAGCATTGGTCTGTTAAGTGGTGTATTAACAAAAAGCTGAACTTCTTTATGAACTGCATTGCGTACAAGCCACATCAAAAACACTGCAATAATAAGGATATCATCTATTCTTACAATAACAGCACG
>JBFLWK010000216.1 GCA_040757695.1 Elusimicrobiota bacterium | reverse complement strand
TGTGTCAAAAACTATTTTAAGTTTTATCTCTCCAATCCCAACAATTTCTGAAATATGAACAACTAACTGATTGGTCTCATAATTATGATAACCATGATATTTAATCTGATAATTTTGTTGGATTTCAACATGCTTTGCAATTGGGGAATCAGGAATCTGAATATATCTAAATATTGTATAACCTCTATCTACATAAACCTGTAATGGTCTACCATAACTATCATCTGTATGAGATGCAACTAATAAAGTATCAGCAGTATTGCCCGGTTGAACTACAAAAATAGTATGTATATATGGGTCTTCATTATCACCCAAAGAGATAACATCACCAACTTTAAGGTTAGATGGTATCGTATTTACACTAATCGTTGCACCGTGAAAATTTTGTAAAGCACCTGGCATATCTGCTACCCTGATTATACACCCCTTATCGTCAATATAAGAAGCCTGTCCTGAACCAAAACGAATTCCACCTGCTATTAAACATTGTGAAACAAAATTAGTGCAATCACCGCCAACATTTTCATAGTCATAATATTTGTCTGTATTCCGACTATATGCCCATGTATCGGCATAATTTACTGCTCTAATACGGTCATATGAAAATAAATCAGTAGATAAAAATAATTGAAAGCCAATACTACAAAATAATAAAAAATATTTTCTGTAAATTGTCTTCATTTCTTACCTTTCCTTTTTATCTCTTTTCTGTTCTACTTCTTTTAATTCCTTTTGTAATTCTTGATATTCTAACTCTTGTAATCTCTTTTTACTTTTTTCGTCTCCAATTTGTCTTAATATAGATTTACCTATATCTTTTACTCTGGGGTTATTTGATTTAAGGATTTCTTCTATCTTTGAATTTACTATTCCCTTGTCATTCATATCAGTATATAAATAATATACTGCTCTTGCACGAATCACTTCATCTTTATGGTTAAGAAGTCTTTCTATAATTTTTTTTGCTCTATGTTTATTGTAATAAACTCTTTTTCCTGTTACAATGCCTTTTTCTTGGGGCCATGTAAATTCTGTATATGATAATACCTCAGGATGTCCTTCCTCTGCATATTTTTCTAAAATAGGCAATGCGAGCTCTTTTTCTTCTTTATCCCCAAGTTTCATTAAAACTCTTGCTCCTGTAATTTTATGTTCCCCATTTTCTAAAACCTGTTTCTTGAATATAGGAACAATCCTTTTATCATTAAATCCAGATAATTGACTAGCAGTATAATCCCTTTCTTGTTTGTCAGTACTATTTAGCATTACTTCTGCTAAAGGTTCTATTGCTCTGACATCTTTTGAACGACTTAAACGGGTAATTACCCTCTCTTTCGTTCCGTCTTTTCTCTCCCGTAATTCTTTTATAAGACTAGGGACATCTTTTCCAGTCCATCCTTTCTGTTGACTTATCTTTTTTTGTCTATTTATCTCTTTTTGAAATTCTGACTCTACGGCAAATAAAAAAGTTACTAATTTTAATCCGAATATTACAATAATTCCTAATGATACACTTCTAATCAACTTTTTTAACATAATCTTGTCCTCCTTCTCAAAACTATTTTTGATACT
>JBFLWK010000215.1 GCA_040757695.1 Elusimicrobiota bacterium | reverse complement strand
ATCAATTGCCTCAACAGCTTCATCAACAACATGTGCAAGATGGTTTTCGGGAAGATAATCACCAACCGCGGCCGGAAACAAAAGAAGTTCTTTGTTGTTGTAAGGTCGGATATTTAACATTTTACACCTCCTGATTTTAGTGTCGGTAAATCACATCTTTACCGTCACAAATATTATACTAATTTTTGTAAAAATGTCAAATATTTTGCGACGACATTACCGACGACAAAAAATCAGGGGTTGTCGGACAGCCACTCAACCCCGTCCCCTAACTCCCATATATTTTTTTCTTGCCATTCCCGAATGCACTAATCGGGAATCTATTGTGGTGGTAGCCGGCGATTTTTAATTGTCGCAAGGCTGTGGATTAAAAATCCATGGCTACAAATTCACTTTCTTCCTTTTTCCCTACAAGTTCAATCTGACTTATTTCTTATAGGTCCTATAATGCCAAGAATATATCCTTCACTCCAAGATGATGAAGAAGAACTATCTTTCGTATATATCACCTTGTTTTCTTTTAAATCAAAAACTGTTAAAAAAAGATATACTTTTGCAAATCTTTCATTCTCATTATAGATTAAAGGAAAAGTGGTCTGAATACCATCTACACCAAATACTTTAGAAATTAAAGAAAATTCTAATTCTGCTTTGTCTCTTCCTACAATATCCACATTATATCTTCTTAGTTTATCAACCAGTATTTGTTTTGCCATCTCATGTGTAATGAAACTTCCAAAACCAGAAAATCTTAATGCAATTTTTCTATCCTTGAATAAATTTTCTTTTGGAAGTAATTTAAGAAAAGATTTTCTTAATGCCGTAAATTCTAATTCTTGGTCAATTGCCTTATAGTAATATGTATGAGCACATCCTGAAAAAACAATTGAACTAATTGATACTACCAATAAATAAAAATACGATTTTTTTTGCATTAATTTCTCCTGTGGCTAAAATTTATATGCTAAAATCATCTGTGGTTGATTATATCCATACTTAAAATTCAGGTTCTTAACAGTATTTTCTTGACTAGCACAGTTTATCGCATCAATTACATTATAAATATGCACGCCAGCGCCAGTAACAAAAAGAGAGCCAGAAATAGGTCCAAAGGCCCAATCTTCAATGGTTCCCATTATAAGTAACGCTAAAAGTCCTATCCCACTCTCTATGCCAAGGAAAGTTAATCCTCTAGTTGTTTTTTCTAGATAAAAGTGTCCACCACCAGGAAAAACTAAAGAAAACCAACCAGCAGCAAATGTTGATTTTCCAGCCGAATACCGATCTTTCTTTTTTACTCTTTTTTGTGATGATCTCAGCTCCGCACCGCATTCAACACAGTATTCAAGTGTATCATCATTTTTGTATCCACACTTTGGACACTCAATAGCGAACAAATCACAACAAGTCAAACAAATAATCAACAACAGAGAAACGGATAAAAACATTTGTTGAGTAGACATCTTTATAACCTCCTTGTGGTGACAGCCCTATCGGGCTGTCGTGCCCCTCGCAGAACCGTGCTTGCAGATTGCCCACACACGGCTCTTCAATAACACTTCCTCATAAAGCAC
>JBFLWK010000214.1 GCA_040757695.1 Elusimicrobiota bacterium | reverse complement strand
CTATCTTTTATTTCAGCCATACCCAACCCAAAAATGCGTCCTATCCCACTTGTTATATCACCTTTCAAAAACTCCTCCTCAGGGTCCCTTTCTCCAAAACCTACTGACAATAGCAAAGAATTAATTTTACCATTATCTGCTGGTAATGATACCAAAGCATTACTATATTTTATGTTGTTTGATATATAACTCACAGAACATCCCATTTTTTTAGATAATGGTAAACCAATAGATAAATTTAACTGATACAATTCTTTTTCATACTGATTATTTATTTCACCATATTCTTCTGGGTCTTCAATAAATTTTCCTTCATTGTCTTTGATAAATTGTTTCGCATTATATGCTCCGTCCTTATATAAATATTCCTCAGTTGAGAATCTTAACCCACTAAATGAAAATGAAAAGCAATTGTAAAGGTTAATGTTTGCCATTCCAGATAGCCCTGCTTGTTGATTTATTCCCATAAGCATAATATTTTCAGCATTTCTAAATATATTTTGTTCCATTAACATTAGACCTAAACTTCTCTCTCCGCCCTGCATAATCATTGGCATCGGGGCTATAAACCATCCATCTTCTACATTAATAATAATTCTGATACCATTTGATTCCTCAACCCATTCTTTTTTAATTTCCAGTGATTTAAAAAGTTTTAAACGAAACAAATTCTTTTTACTTTTCTCTATGTCTTCTTGATTAAGGATGTCGCCTTCTTTAAAAACCAATGCTTTGCGAATTATGGATTCCTTAACCCGATTGCCAGTAATTTTTATTTCTTTTATTACTTCTTTATCTATTGCAAAGATATTTAATTCCATAGCGAAGAAGAAAAAAGATAAAATAATAACAAGTGTCAAGATATCAAGTTTCATAAAATATTCACAGAACTCTTTACTTTTTTTCTTAAAGACCAGTATGTTTGTGATATTCCCAATCTAATTCCTATAATTGCAAACGGAATCAAGACTGAAATATATCTATTTATATCAGAACGAATCAAATTTCGCATTTGTTCAGCATTACTCGGTGGAGTTACTGGTATTCCTCCAATGTTCATCACACACTGACCAACATTATAATACATAATTGGTATGCGTAGAATATAAAATATAATGAGTATAAACGAGACAATACCAACAAACTTTAATATCCTATTTTTTTTGTTAACGATTAATAGAATTAGACCAGGAATAAGTATTGGTGTCCAAAACAAGATACCAGATTGAGGATGCAACATATTTTCAAAAATGTATTGAATATCAAATCTCAATATATTTATACCGCCCATACCTTCTTTCAATATACCTAAATACAATGGTGTGCCAAAATATAGAGAGTTGTAAAGAATATAAATTGATAAAGGAATAAGCCCACCTACTAATGTGTACATTAAGAAATAAAATCTTTTGGTAAACAAATAATAGCCAAATAAAAGAATTAGAATAATGCTTAACTCAAGTCTGGTCAATACAAGAAATCCTAAAACTATTCCGGTCAATATTATCTGCCATCGCTTATTCATGTCAAATGAATTACATAGAAATAAAAGAAATAGAGATGACAATCCAAAAGCT
>JBFLWK010000213.1 GCA_040757695.1 Elusimicrobiota bacterium | reverse complement strand
TTGAGTTCATATACAGCGTGACTTGCTCGTTTTAGCTCCACATATTATTATACAAAATTTGGCAAAATTTGTCGGTCGCCTTCATCCCCGCAGCAAGCTGCGGGGTATTCGGCGACATTTAAATAAAAAAACGGCTGGTATAAATCCAACCATTTTTTTGCACAACCTATTGCCACTATTTCTGCTTATTCTGTTGCTCTTTAAGTTCCCATTTCAGCCGTTTTTGCAGTATTTCGTTTTCCATAGTTAGTTTTTTGTATTGCTCACGCAATGCAGAATCTTTAAGCAGTTGTTCTCTTTTTAACCGATGCGTTTCAGTTTCTAATTCTTCTATTTTTTTATCTTTTTCCTGTAAGACCTGTTTTACAGTTTCAAGTTCTTTCTGAAGTTCATCTTTTGATTTTATTTCCAAATTTTTTAATTCTAACTTTTTTCGTTCTTGTTCTTTATCCTCAAGTTCCTGCTGTAGACGGTCTGTTTCATTTTTTAATTTATCAATCTCCTGTTGTTTTTTCTGAAGTTCAACTGGCAGGATTGTTTCTCTGTTCGCCATCTCTAACTTCAGCAGTTCAATTTCTTGCTGTTTTATTGATATTTTCTTTTTTTCGTTATAAAGTTCTGCGTTAAGTTTATCAATTTCATGTTGTTTGATTTCTATTTCAACCTGCCAGGCTTTTTCTGCTCGTTCAATTGCAGTTCTTTCTGATGCTGGGTGGTATATTCAGCAAGCTGTGTTTTGAGCGCAGAAAGTTCAGTATCTTTTAGTTTGATTTTATCTTCCATTTCTTTGATTCGTTGATGGAATCTAATATCTACATCTCTATCTATAATTTCTAACTCTTTAGTTTGTTGAGCAAATTCAAGTTTGATATTTGATACTTCTGCTTCGTATTCTATTATTTTTGTCTCTATTTCTGACACTGTATTGAATAGCATAATTTTAATATCCGTTAAAAATGGAACTGCATCAGCAGGTCTACCGAAATCTGATGATATTTTAGTTTTTATATCCTTTAATAATGCAGTTATTTCTTCCTTATATTTTTGCATTTATTCGCCTAAAATATCTTTTACTTTTGACCATAATTCATCAATATTATATGGTTTTTCAAGGAAGCCATTTATTTTCGTTTTATCAGATGAACTAAATAGTTTAGACATCATCCCTTTTGCGGTAGAAATAACAACCGGTATATTTTTTGTCTTTTCATTCTCTTTTAGTTTCAGGTTGACTGTGAATCCATCTTCTTTAGGCATCATAACATCTAAAATTAGCAAGTCAGGCAGATGTTCTTGAGTCAGTTTTAAGCCCTCTGCACCATCTTTTGCAAGAATTATTTCATAACCTGCTACTTCCAAACTATATTTTAGAAGTTCTCTCGTTTCTTCTGAATCATCACAAACCAGTATAATTGCTTTAGCCATTTCCAATAACCTGCTTCCGTCGGTAAATTCAGGGAAATGACATACTCCCCGCAGCAAGCTGCGGGGTATCTTAAAAGTCAAGTTTTAACTGGCGTCTGTCTTCTTCTGCTCTTTGATATTGGATGTATTTCTGTATAGTTTGTGCAGTTACTTTGTCGCC
>JBFLWK010000212.1 GCA_040757695.1 Elusimicrobiota bacterium | reverse complement strand
AGACAAAATTGATGCCTATGAAGAAGTACGAAATTATATGTTTCAAAATGGTTCTAATCCTTTAAGTAAACAATTAGCAGTAAAATCAGAAATCACAACTGATGATATTATGTCATTAGTTATAACCAAAAAAAAATAAAAATGAGGGAGAACTGAAATGAGAAGAAAAATATTTGCTGTATTGTTAGCCATTGTAATATTTTTAGTTGGAACAATATTTGGTATTTTGGTAGATAGGATAACAATTATGAAAATGTTACATTTTCCACTTCCAGGGGTATCTTTAGGCCCCCATCACCAGAAAATGCCTCAAAGAGTAATTGATAAAGTAGCAAGACAATTGGAGCTTAGTGACGAACAGAAAGAAAAATTGGTTAATATCTTGGAGAAAAACAAGGAATCAATAGACAAATTGTTTATAGAGATAGAACCAAAATTACAGAAAAGATTTGGTTCTATGTGTGATGAAATTAAAACGATATTAAATGAAAAACAGAAGCAGAAATTTGAACAAATGGCTGAAAAATTTAAAAAGTTTGGTCCCCCGCCTCCATTACCGTAATAAAATATTTGTTTCAATTTAATAACACTTTTCTCTCTATTTAAACTTCAATAGAACCTTTCTAACTTTATATCGGATAAAATATTTTGAATTGAGTGTAACATTTATAACCTTTGGATTCTCTAAAGGTTGTACGATAGTTATTTCAAGGTGTAACATTTTGATACTTTAGATTATCTAAAAGATGAATTTCAAATGTTCAGTGAACCCCGCTCCTTGCCCTGAAGAGGCTGTGTCGCAACCCTTATTTCATCAATTTTGTAGCTCAATGCTTTAGTCCGCCTGAGGCGGAACGGCTATATTTTGTCATTATGTATCATCTTTTTCAAAGCTGAATGAGCTACAGTTGCGACACAACCTCTTTATGGTGAGGCATCCGCATACGAGGGGCGGGGTGAAGGGTAAATAAATGAACTTAAAACACTTTTATAATTTTATCAAGAAGAAAATAGTATTTTTTGCTATTTTGATTTTAGTGGACAATGTCTGTGCTAAAGAAATGACCTGGCAAGATATAGTAAATACGGCAAAATTAAATAATCCCACAATAAAGAAGGCAGAAGATTCATTAAAACAGGTACAGTTAAGTTATAAGGTTTCAAAGTCAAATTTTTTTCCACAAATATCTGCATCTGTAGGGAAAACCCGTTTGAGTAGCGAAGTTATTAATCCTATAGGAAAGACAATAGATACTATAATAACTGATAATTACACATATGGTATTTCAGGGAGATTGTCGGTATTTAAAGGTTTTGCAGATTTAACCGACCTGAAAATAAAAAATATAGATATCCAGATAGAAACAGAAAAATATAGAAGAACTATGTCTGATGTATTATATAACTTAAAAAAAAGTTATGTCAATCTATTATGGACACAGGAAATGGTTAATTTATCAAAAGAAATCTATGATAGAAGAAAGAAGAATTACGAGTTAATTCAACAAAAATACAAAGCAGGACGTGAAGATAAAGGCTCATTTCTAAAGGTTGAAGCAAATATGGTTCAGGCAGAATATGATTATATCC
>JBFLWK010000211.1 GCA_040757695.1 Elusimicrobiota bacterium | reverse complement strand
TCTTAGTTCTTTATTAGCCAAGGTCCCACGCGGCCATATTGTTCCTTTATGAGTTCCAACATAAGCATCACACGTCGGATAATTTTCGCACACATAGGCCATTCCATAACTTTTACCATAAATCAATTTACTATCTACCAGTTTTGTATTCGACCCACAATACGGGCACCTTGGTTTAATTTTTTCTTCTGGCAATTCCCAATCAACAAATCCAAAATGTTTGCAAGTAATCTTTTCAAGTATTTTTAATGCACACCAATATATGTGGTTCATTTCTGGGTTGTCACTCATAGAACTTTTTTGCAAATAATCATTAACTTCTTCCGCTTTAATTTTACATATGAGAAACTTTGTAGTATTACGTTTTTTAGCTAAATACTCTGCAAATTGCATACAAATATACCGATAAGAATCGTATACTTCAGATTCAATACGGCTCATAGCAAATAATTGATCGATTTGTCGGAAGATTGTTTTTCTGTTTGCCATTATTAATCTTCCTCCATTAGAATCATTTTTCTTTACTGTAATCTATATACCAGTCCACAACCTCACTACGGTTGTGTCCTAAAATTTTACTTACCTCTAACCTGGCTTTTTCCCTGTCCATTCCTTTTTCCCTAAATTCATAGTATTTCTTACTTGCCCAGGTAGCCCTTAAATTGTGAATTCTATGCTGTTCTAAGCCGGTTGCCTCACAGGCTTTTTCAAAACTACTCCAGATATTTTTATATCGATTCTCCCATTTTCTTCCTGGTACAATAAACACAAAATCTTTTTTGCCTTTATTTTCGCAAATATTTTTTAGTTCCTCTAAATATGGTTTAGAAACAGGCACCCAGCGTTCTCTCTTGCCTTTGGCGCCATACTTTACATGAATTAAACCCTTTTCAAAATCAATATCCCGTACCTGTAGTTTAGCACATTCTTTGGAACGTAAACCTAGTTCTGACATACCACGGATAGCAACTGCATACCTATCCCCGTTTTTTTGCTGCCAAACATGCTGCAAAATTTTGGTCATTTCCTCTGAAGTGTATACCCTGTAGCCAGCCCTATCGACTATTCTTTCCTGCTTAGTCACCGGTATTTTTTGACCAGCTGCTCGGGCCTGGTTAATCATTCCCCGTAATTCATCTGGAACAATTTTTATTTCTCCGCCAAATCGTTTTTCCACAGCATCTGAAAATTTTCGCAGTGCCGAAGCAATACCCTGGATATCTTTAACTCCACGGTTTAATAAATCCTGGAAAAAAGCTTTTCCGGCCTCCTGGTGGTTATATGAATTTATATATTTATGACCAAAGCCGTTTTCGTCAGCAAACTTAATATACCGCTGGGCTACATTAAACACGTTGTCATACCATTTTGATGAGTGGATGTAATTTGTCTTTGCTGTTAATATTTTTTCGCCTCTAGCCCGGGCTTCCGCCCGGTATTCTTCTTTTGCCTGATATTTTGAAGCACCTTGCCTTAAGATGCTTTTCAAAGCCATTTCTATTTGTTTTTTTCTGCTTGGTGCAGATCTGCCCATAAAACCACCTCAATTTGTTATTTTCCAAGAATCTCTACCGAGAAACCTTCACAAACCTACCGGTTTGATAACCCACTACCGTAATATCAATTA
>JBFLWK010000210.1 GCA_040757695.1 Elusimicrobiota bacterium | reverse complement strand
ATATAAATAGGTGCAAACTTATAATTCATTGAAAAAACACTTTTCCCTATGTTCGGGATATTTGGAACAATATCATCAAAATACCTGAAGGATAATTTTCTGAAATTATCAAACCAATCGTGACCATATTTCTCACAAAAACATTTTTTGCTTTTATGCATAGATATTGAAAGTATAAATCTATTCATCAAATTTCTCCATTTTCTCTGGTTTATTTACTTTACCTGTATATACATAACCAGTCAACACTCGTGGATATATATCAGCCTTCTCACATTCAAATTTTAACAGTTGAAAACCACACTGAACCATTTCATATTTATACTGTCTATTAATATTACAGCCATAAGCAAATATGTTGTAGAACGGGTTGAACATATTTTGAATCATACTCGTCAATTTATCTTTAGCTTTTCCATGTTCTAAAAAAACAAATTGCCCACCAGGTTTCAATACACGGTAAATCTCTGCAAGAACCTTTCTTAAATTTTCTACGCTACAAAGTACAAATGTTGATACAACAGTATCAAACGAGTTATCATCAAACGGTAGAAAATCTGCACTTGCAAATATTAAATTTACATTGATATTCGAGCTGTCAATTTTTCTAATGTAGTTGTCTACTGCAGTTATCTGATCTACATGCTCGGGGTATAATGTAAGATTTGTTCCCTCACCAATACCAATTTCCAATATCTCTCCTTTAGCATCAGATAATATCTTTTTCCGAAGTTCTAAAATTGATTTCTTCCCAATATTTTTCTTCATCATCATTGGAAATATTTTATCTCGATACAAGTGCATTTTCACACTTCCCCTCAAATTCAACACAAATTTACTTGAAACCAAAATATAATAGTACGATTGCTCCTAACACAATTCTATACCATCCAAAGACTTTAAAATCATGATTTTTTATATATTTTAGTAAGATCTGAATTGCAATAATTGACACTAAAAATGCTGTTAGCATACCAGTCACTAAGAATATGAACTCAGTGGTTGAAAAGTTAAAACCAAACTTAACAATCTTCAATAAACTTGCACCAAACATAACTGGAATTGATAGAAAAAACGAAAATTCTGCAGCAATGCTTCTAGATGTACCTAAAATTATCCCCCCAAGAATTGTCGCACCTGATCTAGATGTTCCTGGGACAAGAGAAAGGACTTGAAAACACCCAATTAAGAATGCTGTCTTAAAACTTAAAGTATCAAAATCCTCTATTTTGCTAACTTTGTTCCTATTTCGATTTTCAATTACTATAAATAATACACCGTACAAAATTAATGTAATAGTTACCGTTTGATAATTGTACAAGTTATCATTTAGCCAATCTCCAAACACTACACCTATAACGCCTGCAGGGATAATGCCAATCAAAACTTTATACCATATATTAAATGTATTGATTTTCTCTTGTTCAGTTTTTGTTGAACTAAATGGATTTAGTTTATTAAAATAGAGAAGTGCAACAGCCAGTATAGCACCCAGTTGAATTACAACGAAAAACATCTCTTTGAACGCTTCAGACATATTTAACTGTATAAATTCTTCAACCAATATCATGTGACCCGTACTGCTAATTGGTAACCACTCTGTTATTCCTTCAACAATACCTAATAGGAT
>JBFLWK010000209.1 GCA_040757695.1 Elusimicrobiota bacterium | reverse complement strand
ATATTCGGCTTGTAGATGTAGAAACCAGCAAAGTAGAATATGCGGATAAAGGCAAATCCGCTACACTTGGCGGAATAGAAGCAACTGTTGACGAGTTAGCAAGGAAATTAACCAGTTTGGTGAAATAAAGAAATAAATTTGTGGAATACCCCGAATTTATTCGGGGTGTCAATGGAACAAATTTACACCACAATGTAGCCGAGCGAAGCGAACAATTGTTGGAAAATCATCAGTAGACGGCATTTAATTACCGACTACTTTTTTATTTGCCTTTTTAGTAAAATTTTGATATAATATTAAAAAGTTCAAGGTCTATTATGGATATCCCAACATTAACAGAAAAAGAAAAACAAGCAATTGATGAACTTATCACTGAACTTAAAAATCTTTACAAAGATAATTTGTCTCGGATAATACTTTACGGCTCAAAAGCAAGAGGTGATGCTACAGGAGGTTCGGATATTGATATTATGGTGGTATTAAAAAAAATAGAAAATAAAATAGTAGAGTTTGAGAAAATAATTAAGATGACTACAGAAATAGATTTCCAATATGAACTTTTAACTTCAATTATATTAAAGGATGAACAAGAATATCTAACTCGTAACAGTCCGCTTCTATTGAATGTAAGAAGAGAAGGGGTTGAATTATGAATAATGAGGATGTCAACCTTTTACTAAAAAAAGCGGAAGAAGATATTAAAGCAGCGGATTCACTTTTACAACTTGGACATTATCGTATTTCTGTATCAAGAAGTTATTACGCAATGTTTTATATTGCGGAAGGTTTACTTTTAACGAAAGGACTAAGCTACTCAAGTCATTATGCTGTAATTTTGTTTTTTAATAAAGAATTTATCAAAACGGGTATTTTTGATAAAAAATATTATAACTGGCTTGAGAAAGCATTCAAATTAAGACAAAATGGGGATTATGATACAGAACCAATAATTACTGAGGAACAATCAATAGATTTGATACAAAATGCAAAAGAATTTTTAGAAGCAGCAAAAAAGTATTTGAATATATGAGCCATATTTTTGCGCCGTGGAGAAAAAAATATATTCTTTCTAAACAGAAAGATTGCTTTTTTTGTAAAGCGATAAAAGAAAAAAAAGACAAAAAAAACCTCGTGCTTTATCGTGGAAAAACTGCGTTTGTGATATTAAATAAATTCCCGTATAACGCAGGACATCTGATGGTTGCAACATATAGACACATTGGCAAAATTGAGAAATTAAGAAACTGTGAAATTGTAGAAATTATGCAACTGGTAAAAAAAATGGTAATTCTTCTTAAGAAAAAAATGAACCCGCAGGGCTTTAATATCGGGATAAATCTCGGTAAAATAGCAGGCTCAGGTGTAGAAAAACATTTCCATCTTCATATTGTTCCTCGCTGGCAAGGCGATACCAATTTTATGCCAATGATTGCAAAAACAAAAGTTGTTTCCCAAAGTATAAAAGAACTTTATTACCAATTGAAAAAACACAATAAATAAATTAACTAATTAATTAATTAACTGTAGTTTGGCAAATTTCCCATTTCTCTAATGAGAAATAGGGTGGTCTGATTCATCAGACACGCTTGCTAATAAATGCTGAGACATATTATAAAGGAACCTATAAAAAATTGAC
>JBFLWK010000208.1 GCA_040757695.1 Elusimicrobiota bacterium | reverse complement strand
AAGGCAAAGCCGAAGGCAAAATCGAAATGATATGTAAATTCCTGGGATGTAAATTTGGACTGAAAGCTCTGAAACTCCAGAAGAAAGCCCAGAAAATCACTGATCTTACCATACTTGACGATATAACGGGACAGATATTTCTTTCTGAATCGCTCCAGGCAATTGAGAAAATAATAAAAGAAGCTCTGGATGTTCAGGAAAGTATGAAGGAAAAATAAGACCGGGATTTTGACCGGGATTTTCAGGATTTACGGGATTACCGGGATTTTTGACGGGGATTTGGGGGGATTTTTGGGATTAACAGGATTTTGCGGTTTGTAGTGTTTCCTTTATATGTATTTTAATGGAGGCCGGTAGAGATTGTCCCTATTCCTGCCCTCTGAACCGGGATTTTCAGGATTTACGGGATTAACAGGATTTCGATATTTTTACTGTTTCCCTTGTATTTATTCACTGGTATTTACAGGTTATTTTGATTATCAGGAATTCCCTTCCATCAAACTATTCCATAATACTGACTTCCCTGGAAGCAAAAAGCAATATCAATTCCCGGCGGCAATATCACTCCCCAAACACCATAAAACAAAAAAAATCCAACCGCCTGAACTTACTGAAACATTAATAAAAACCGGTAAACAAAAAAACAGCAACTCCAAAATCATATTAATCATAAAAATCACATAAATCCCCGTCCAGACATTAATTACCCTCCAAAACAACCTTCCCCACTCCCTGCATCATCCTTATAAAAATCCCCCTGCATATTTCGCCATAAGCTACTGAAAACAGAGGGTAATTTTTATTTGTCCGCATATGGAGAGGGATTAACAGATTGTAAGTGTCGTTATTGTTACGGTTATCAGAAAAATAAAATCATTGTAGTTTCTTTTTAAGTCTGGTAAAATAAATATATAAACTATAAAGGAAGAGAATACTTATGAATACTAAGGATATTTCAATTTCTTATCAAAATTACGATATTGTTTTCAAGTCACTCACAGGGATGTTTAAAAACCAGACTCTTGAATTTTATGGACTAAAAACTGCCCCAATAGTCAGGGCCGAGCCTACTGAGCTTCCTAAAGTGCAGATTGACGAACAAAGAATGGATTTCGTATTCTATCTTGCCGATGACAGTTTTCTCCATCTGGAATTCCAGACGACTTTCAGCATTGAAGACATGGAAAGATTTAAACTGTATGATGCCCTTCTATATGAAAAAAAGAAAAAAACAATACATACTGCTGTAATCTACGGGGCAGGCATAGAAAGTTCCATAACAAACCTTGATCATGGCTCATTAAAATATTTTACAAATGCAGTTTATATGCATGGTTATGATGGTGACAAAATATATAAAGAACTTTCGGAAAAAATAAACAACGGAAAGGTACTTGAAGTAATCGATAAACTCAATTTAATTTTTCTTCCCCTTATGAAAAATTCTGTTGATAAATCGGAGAGAGCTATTGAAGCTCTGGAACTGGCTCAAAAAATCACTGATAAAAATGAACAGTTATTTTTAATCGGTTGCCTTGTTGGTATATCTGATAAATTCATTGATGAAACATATGTGCAAAAAATGATGGAGGTGCTGAAAATGACACGGGTATTACAGGCTCTATATAAAGAATTCAAAGAGGAAGG
>JBFLWK010000207.1 GCA_040757695.1 Elusimicrobiota bacterium | reverse complement strand
TGTGCTTTATGAGGAAGTGTTATTGAAGAGCCGTGTGTGGGCAATCTGCAAGCACGGTTCTGCGAGGGGCACGACAGCCCGATAGGGCTGTCACCACAAGGAGGTTATAAAGATGTCTACTCAACAACGCAATGAAGTATGGTGGGCGGATTTACCTAAACCTATAGGCAAGCGTCCTGTGGTGTTACTTTCACGTGATGAGGCATATAATGTGCGTAATGCAGTTACTATTGCACAAATAACCACAACAGTCCGAAACATTCCAGTGGAAGTATTGCTTGACGAACGGGATGGTCTGCCTCAAAAATGTGTGGCAAATCTTGATACGATTACTACCATTAGAAAGTCGATTCTTACGGAAAGAATTTGTCTGCTACGTTCTGATAAGGTTGAGCAAATCAATAAAGCACTTAAATTTGCTTTAGCACTGAACTAATGAAAATTGCACTCGTTCACGATTGGCTGACTGGTATGCGAGGTGGTGAAAAATGTCTGGAAGTTTTCTGCAAACTTTTACCATCGGCAACGCTTTTTACACTTGTGCATATAAAAGGTGTGATGTCGGCAATAATTGAAAAAATGGAAATAAAAACTTCGTTCTTACAAAAGTTGCCAAATATAGAAAAAAATTATAGATACTATCTGCCACTGATGCCTAAAGCTATAGAAAGTTTTGATTTAACTGGTTATGATTTAATTTTATCTTCAAGTCATTGTGTCGCAAAGGGTGTAAAAATTCCGAAAAATGCACTCCATATCTGTTACTGCCATACTCCGATGCGGTATGTTTGGGATATGTATCAGCAGTATTTTGGCGATTCAAAGTTTTATGTAAAATTTGCGATACAAATTTTAAGACCATATTTACAAAAATGGGATGTTAAAACTTCAAAAACGGTAAATTTCTTTATTGCCAATTCCGAACATGTTAAAAACCGAATAAAAAAATTTTATAATCGTGATGCTGTAGTAATTTATCCGCCTGTTGATACCGACTTTTTTGTTCCCCCTATCCCCTATCCCCTATCCCCTATCCCCTATTATCTTATTGTATCCGCATTCGCACCTTACAAAAGAGTAGATTTAGCAATAGAGGCATTTAACATACTCGGCTATCCGTTAAAAATTATCGGCTCAGGTCAGGATGAAGAGAAACTGAAAAAAATAGCAAAAAATAATATAGAATTCTTAGGCTGGCGAGATAGTAATGAATTAAAACATTTTTACCAGAACTGTCGTGCACTGATTTTTCCAGGTGAAGAAGATTTCGGGATTATTCCAGTTGAAGCCCAAGCATGCGGGAAACCTGTTATTGCATATAAAAAAGGTGGTACGTTAGAAACTGTAATTGACGGTAAAACAGGGCTCTTTTTTGATGAGCAGACAGTAAAATCAGTGATAGATACCATAAGAAAATTTGAGCATATAAAGTTTGACCCACAAGAAATCCGAAAAAATGCTGAAAGGTTTAACAGACCGATTTTTAAACAAAAAATAAAAAATTTTGTTGACGACCAGATAAAAAATTTGTAAAATAAATAACTGTAGTTTGGCAAATTTTTGCTAATAAATGTTGAAACATATTGTTCATTGACAAAAATGGAATAACCCTGTAAAACAGGGATGCACAAGAAACCTGAACAATTCCTATGAATAGTTAAGTCAA
>JBFLWK010000206.1 GCA_040757695.1 Elusimicrobiota bacterium | reverse complement strand
AGATATATAGATATAATTTCCTGTTAAAAATAATAAAAAAATAAAGAGATGTGTCTACATATGAAGTAAACTTCAACTTTGGATATTTTTCAATTTTAACAATTACTTTGTCGGTAAAAACCATGGGTCAGCATCATATCTATCAAAACTATTACCATTAGGATTCTTGTAGACAACAACAAAAGAAATATCGCCATTTTGGGTTAATGTTGGTTCTCCAGCACCTTCTGTATTATTACCGCCTCTGATAACAAGTTCTCTATTACCCCAACTATTCCAGTCACCAACTACAGTCTGAGTTGCTCTAAAAATCGCCCATTTACCGTCGTTATTTGTAGCTGAAAAATATACATACCATTGACCAGAATTATTTTTATATAAATGCGGTTGAGACTCATCATCAGTGGTGTTTATAGATGTAACATTTTGGGGAATTGACCATGTAGTACCATTATCACTACTTGTTGAAAGCCATATATCAAGTTTTCCCGTTCCACCAGGTCTATCATTACTATCAAAAAAAAGTATCATATTCTGTGAGTCAAGTTTTTCTATGTGTGGATTATCTTCAGTATAGTCAGTAGTATTTACTGGTGATGGCAAGGGTGTACCTATGCCAGAAGGATTGGCTTCAACATCTCGCATATAGCGAATATCGTTTTTATAAGTGGGTGACGAGTCGGTACTTGTAAAACACGCGATGTCTATCATATTAGCTGCTGAAAACACCGCCACAAAAGCACCTTCGGTATATACAGCTCTTTTCATGTTTGACAACTGCCATGTGGTAAACGATTCTGTTGTAGAATTTCGGTGAGCATATAAGATGTCACCATGAAACCATTTCCAACTGTATCCCACGGGATTAGAAAAATCCATTCCAAAATCAGGCCCTCGTGCATATTTTTCATAATTCTCAAGACTATCTCCGCTGATAGTAAATGAAAGAACATCCGCTGGTATGTAGATACAATAGAGGTTGAGTCCATCCCGACTGATGAAAACCCCATCTTCCCATCCCATACAAGAAAGATTCTGTCGATATGGAGTACCATATTCATTTGGTAGAGCAACAAAAACAGATGCATTGTCTTTTACAGTGGTCCAGCCATTATCAGACTGACCATTTTGAGAACTTTTCTTACTTAATTCCACAGCAGCATCTTTTGCAAGATTCACAGTTCCAAATCTAAATCCAGTAAGAGATAATATAAAACAAGCAAGGAATAGAAAATACAATTTTTTCATTTATCGTAATCCTTTAAAATAGTAATTTACTGTTGCGTTCATTACAATATCGGATAATTCAGTAGAACTGCTGCCTCTGAATGCCATAGCATAATATGGTCCTACATCTATATTGATTGAAAATTTTTGCAAGAAAAACTTTTCGATACCAATAAATATTCCAGTAACAAATCCATCTGCATTAAAAGTAGTTTCTTTATTTTGATACTTGAAATATGAAATCTCTCCACCTAAGTAATACAGAATTGTTTCATTTATAAGCCCATATTTATAATATCTTAATCCCGTCAAGTTAGTTTGTTTACTGTCTAATTCAGTACCTTCTGATACATTCTGAGACCGTAACTCAAGAATATTAGTACCGAAACAATATTTTATAGCAAACCCGGGATAGTTAATTCCGATACCCCAACCTTCAAGTTCTACAGCAAATGAATATG
>JBFLWK010000205.1 GCA_040757695.1 Elusimicrobiota bacterium | reverse complement strand
AAGAATTATAACAACGATATAGAAAAAAGTTATTTTTGGTAGATTAAAAGCATCATATAAATCCGGCGAATAAATAATTACAACACCAAACACCAGAACTGAAATGAGTAACGTAGTCATAACTTCAAATAATTAATGTTTCCCGGTGTTTCAAACATAAAATTTTAAATTGCCCATGCGGGAATAAAAAACACCTCTGTTTTTTCTATCTTAATTTTATGCCAGAAATTTTGTGTTACCACAATTGCTTTTTCAGAAGAATACCTGTGAATAAAACTGCGAAGACCTGTTGAAATTTTTTCATCCGGATACAATTGATACTTTACTTCAATCGGTAATACATTATCATTAACAATAACAAAATCAACTTCTGCCCCGCGTTCACTTCGCCAGAAGTGAATTTCTGAAAGTGGTTTTTTATTTTTGGTTAATTGTGAAAAAATTCCGTTTTCTGCCAGATGTCCTGTATCCTGGCGGTAACTTAATTCTCTGAAATTATTAATCGTTGCATTTCTGAGTCCGGGGTCAAGGAAAAATGTCTTGGGCATTTTTGAATACTCTGAACGACGATTGGTGAAATATGGACGTATCAATTCTATAATAAAAGTATTTTCCAGCAAAAATAAATATTTTTTTACCGTAGGTCTTGAAATGCCGGCTGTGCTGGAAAGTTCTGTTTCACTAACAAGAGAACCTATGTGATTGGCTATCAGTCCTACCAGATTGTTAAATCCACGTGTGTCGTCTATATCAGCAATATCCCGTATATCTTTTCTAACGTAGAAAGAATAAATGTTTGTTATATCCTGTTGAAATTTATAAGGTTCTTTTTTCAAAACTATTCCGGGATAGCCACCAAATCTACAGAATAATTCAAAATATTCAAGCAGATTTTGACCCAGATTTTCATGCCAGCCCGGAATTTCAAATTTTCCTGTTATTAACATTTCGTTTAATTCACATTCTTTCTTTTTTTGTGCCAGATTATTTTCGCCTGAAAAGATAAGATATTCAAAGAAATCAAGCGGATAAATAACAAATAAATGAACTCTACCGGTTAATCTGTCAGTAAATTTCTTTTTTATCTCAAGAGAAGATGAGCCGGAAACAATGAATTTAATTTTTGGTTTGTAGTTATCATAAATGTATTTAAGAAAACTTGAAGGGTAATCCAGATATTGAATTTCGTCTATAAAAACCCAGATTTTCTGATTTGAATCTGCTCCCGAATCAGAAAGTAAATTGACGAATTTTCTAAAGTCCTTAATTCCATTCATCGTTTCCAGTTCAATGATATTTTCTAAATCAAAATAGAAAATCTGGGATGGCTTAATATTCTTTTCATTGATTAAATAGTTGATTAGTAGATACATTAAACTTGTTTTACCAACCTGGCGGGAGCCGGTGAGGAGCGTTATTTCATTCTCATCAAGTTCTTGTTTTAATGTTCCTAAAATGTTTCTGGAAAGCAAATTTTGAGGTATTTTTGTATTTAACATAACAAGATATTACATATTCCGCCTATATTTGTCAAGAGGTATTAACAAATTTCTACATTATTTCAACAAATACCTTAACATAGCGCAAAATTTTTGCTTTCCCGCCTTTGCGATGAATTTCTGTCTTTATTAAAAAAAAGTAGTTTCCTGGTTTTGCTTCTTTAGGAATTTTCAAAGACAGGGGCATTTCAACTTCTGAATTCG
>JBFLWK010000204.1 GCA_040757695.1 Elusimicrobiota bacterium | reverse complement strand
TCCAATTTATAATCCGCACTGTACCGCTTCCTTCTGTTATCACATCTACCCATATTGACTACCTCCCTTTTTGAGGGTCAGCAGTCAACCAATTCTTTCAAATCCCGTGTCCAATTACCTTCTGGGTAGGATATGGACGTGATAAGGGGGAGTTTACCCGCAGAAACTCCATCCAAAAAATCTTCTGAAATACTACGAGCAGGAACTTGGATTTGACTGCATCGGAATAAATTCAATCCTATCCGCCCCAAAAACTTCTTGCCTTTTGACCTGAAAAAAGTATAATAAAACTTAATAAGAAAATCTGAAGATAAAATGAAAGATATTCTTCTCACTGGAAAGCCGGGAGTTGGAAAGACAACAATAATCAAAAAGATTATAGCCAACCTTGATTCTGTGGGCGGTTTTTTGACAGAAGAAATTAGAGAAAATAATATACGTAAAGGATTTAAGATTGCAACTCTTGAAGATAAAGAAGGAGTTCTCGCCAGTTGTGATATAAAAACCAACTACCGAGTTGGCAAGTATTATGTGAACATTGCTGACCTTGAAAACATTGCAGGAGTATCAATAGAAAATGCTGTGGTGGATAAGAACATAAAATTTATTGTGATAGATGAAATAGGAAAAATGGAACTTTACTCTCAAAGATTTCAGGAAGCAGTAATTTCTGCTCTCAACAGTCAAAAGCAAGTCATTGGCACAATAAAAGAAAAACCAAATACTTTCACTGATAAAATCAAAAAAAGACAAAATGTTGAAGTTATCTCTGTAACAGTTGAGAACAGGAACTCAATTCCAGATAAGATTCTTGCAGATATAAAAGGGGAATAAATGTTAGAAAAAATTAAATGGCTTGGTCATGCAAGTTTTCGTATTGATGGTGAAAAAACAATTTATATTGACCCGTGGAGAGTAAAAAAGGACTTGCCAAAAGCAGATATTGTTTTAATAACCCATAACCACTATGACCATTGCTCACCGGAAGATGTCCAAAAAATTAGCAAAGGGGGGAAAGAAACAGTTATAGTTGCGAACAAATCTTCTGCTTTGAGTTTTTCCGATATGGAAGTTAAAACAGTCAAGCCGGGCGATAAAATTACTGTGCATAATGTTGATATAGAGATAACTCCAGCGTATAATATCAACAAGCCATTTCATCCGAAGTCATCTGATGGTTTAGGATTTATAGTTACTGTTTCTGGTCAGCAAATTTATCACAGTGGTGATACAGACATAATTCCTGAAATGAAGAATATAAAATGCGATATTGCACTTCTGGCAGTTTCTGGCACATATGTGATGACAGCATCGGAGGCGGCAAATGCTGCAGAAATGCTCAAACCAAAAATTGCTGTCCCAATGCATTATGGAGAAATAGTTGGTGATAATGAAGATGCTCAAAAATTTATTAACCTGTGTAAAAAATTATCCATAGAAGCAAATGTTAAGAATAAAGAACAATGAAGAGAAAAAATCCTATATTGGCTTTGGTATTGTGCAATTTATCCCTGAGTCCAACGGCACACATATGATACTTATAATTGTTGTTTGGTTATTTGCAACGGCAGATGCTTACATTTCTGTCAAAAAATATAACAGCAAGTTAGAAAAATAATAAATGACGGGAAAATTGCAGTAGAGACCGAAAATGTGTTCGCCTGTATATCATATGTATCAGAAGATTATTCTGATGATTACGGAAATAAAAAGGAAGGACTTGAAAAAGCA
>JBFLWK010000203.1 GCA_040757695.1 Elusimicrobiota bacterium | reverse complement strand
TTTATGAGGAAGTGTTATTGAAGAGCCGTGTGTGGGCAATCTGCAAGCACGGTTCTGCGAGGGGCACGACAGCCCGATAGGGCTGTCACCACAAGGAGGTTATAAAGATGTCTACTCAACAAAAGACATTAAGAAAAACTAACCTGTTAAAAGATCTCTTTGAAGTAGAAGAAGGTTATTCGTTAAGTCAGGCGATTGCCGAAGCGGATAGGTGTCTTTTATGCTATGATGCTCCTTGCAGTGCGGGTTGTCCTGCAGAAACAGACCCCGGCACATTTATAAGAAAACTTCGTCTAAAAAATTTGAAAGGTGCTGTGAGAACAATTAAAGAAAATAATATACTGGGTGGTGTTTGTGGCATTGTCTGTCCTACAGGAAGGTTATGTGAGGAAAAATGTTCAGCAACGGAGATAGATAGACCTATAAATATTGGGAAACTACAGAGATTTTTAGTTGAGTATGCATGGCAAATTGGTTTTAATCCGTTAATAAAAAAACGGTTATCGCGAACCGAACACAAAAAACCCACCACCACAAACAGAATTGCGGTAATCGGTTCGGGTCCCGCTGGAATAACCTGTGCTGCTGAACTTGCAAAAGAAGGATATGATGTAACCGTTTTTGAATCTAATAAAAAACCGGGAGGCATATTAAGATACGGAGTCCCTTCGTTTAGATTGAGTGAAGATTTTATTGACAGAGAAATAAAAGATATTACAGCACTTGGTGTTCAGATTAAATGTAATTCTTCTGTTAAAGGCAAAAGGGCTATTGAAGGACTTTTAAGGAAAGGGTTTAAGGCGGTATTTGTTGCCACTGGTTTATCTTCGCCGTATAAATTAAATATATCCGGTGCTAATTTAAAAAATGTTACTACTTCAACGGCTTTTCTGAAAGATGTAAAAACTGGTAATCAAAATAAAATAAGCAAAATGGTAAAAAACAAGAATGTTGCAATCATCGGCGGTGGCTCTGTTGCTATGGATGTTGCCACCACCTGTAAAGTGCTCAAAGCAAAAAGGGTCTATTGTATTGCACTTGAGAATATGCAGGAACTGCCCGCTGATAAAGATGACCTCCAGATGGCAATTGATAATTATATCATTATAAAACCGCAATGCCGGATTAAAGAAATTACAGGCAAAGATGGCGCGGTTATTGGAGTTAAAGGTATTGAGACGGAATGGAAGGTGCCCGGGTTATTAATTCCTTCAAATGTAAAAGATGTCCCGGACACCGAGTTTTCATTAAAAGTAAGCGCGGTCATAATAGCAATAGGTTCGGGACCCGACCCGTTGCTCAAAGAACAACTACCCAATGTCCAATTCACCAAACGCGGGTTAATCCATGTTAATAAAAAGACATTGGCTACTTCGGTAAAAGGCATTTATGCCAGCGGTGATATTGTAAGAGGTCCCGCATTGGTAGTTGATTCTGTCGCCGACGGTAAAAAAGCTGCTAAATCCATTATAAAATATTTACAAAAGTGAGCGAAGCGAATAAAAAAATGATGCGAGGGCATATCCCGAATTTATTCGGGATGGTTATGCCCGAAGCATCAAACCACAATGTAGCCGAGAATTCATTTTCGGTGAGCGAAGAGAAGGAGGTAAATAACAATGAGTGTGCCAAGAAAGTTCCTTAAATTCTTGTCGGTGGAAGTCCGAACTGGATAAAGGGTAGCGACCAGTCCAACACCAAATCCCACAGTTAATAAGGCAACGAACTAACTGATGCTGGGATGC
>JBFLWK010000202.1 GCA_040757695.1 Elusimicrobiota bacterium | reverse complement strand
ACTTGGTTTAATTTCAATTGATTTCTTTAGTTCTTCAATTGCCTGGTTAAATTGTCCTTTATTAAAGTAAATAATTCCTATTCTCTCATACATTTCTGCATAATTTGGATTTTGTTCCAGAACTTGTTTGAAAAATTTTATAGCCATATCATAGTTATTTATTTTATTATAAATCATTCCTATTCTGACAAGAGCGCCCGTTTCTTCAGGATTAAATATTAGAATCTCCTTAAACGTGTCTATTGCAAGTTCATACTTTCCGTTGTCCAAATATGCTGTACCTAAATTATACAAATTTTCTATATCATCCGGGTCAAGTTTTTTTAGTTCACTGAAATAGTATATCGCTTTGTCAAACTGCTTTTTTTCAGCATAAGCCACGCCAAGTCCTGTATATGCTTTTCCACTTTGAGGGAAGTTTATTAGTGTGCGTGTCCAGAGTGTTATCCTATCTTTCCAATCAGTATTTCGTTTTATTGCGAACGTTCCGTAGACTAAAAGTAAAATAATTGCAGAGAAATAAAATATTTTTTTTGCATAAAATATTTTTACTAATGTTACCGGCAAAAGAATACAGGCAGCAATAGATGGAATGTATAAGTGCCGTTCAGCCATAATGTTTTTCATAGGAATAATATTTGAAACGGGTAAGAGCGTTATAAAAAACCAGAATATTGAGAAGGATATAATTCTTGAGTTTTTCCGGATGACTATTGCGATTATTAACAGTAATATTAGAAAGAGTAACGGGGAAATTACTCCTGGGTCAGAAAGTGAGACGGACATTTTGAAGTAATCTTCATAATCAGGTTGTGAGTAAAGTTTCGGTATAAAAAGTAAATAGACATAATAGACAAAAACCTTTGCCATTGTTAGTAGTGTCCAGAGTCGGTTGTACGCAAGATAGTGCTCGCCGGTGGAACGGCCTGTAATTCCTAAGACAACAAATCTTACAAAAATATAAAACACTGCTATTAAGAAAAATGGTATATAGTTCTTTAAACTGAATTTTCTTGATAAATACCACTCTACAAGTATTAAAACAAACGGCAGAGTTAAAGACATTTCTGAAGAAAATGCTGCAATTGTAAATGAAATTATAGATGCAAAATAAAAAAATCTCTGTTTTATATTATCAATACTTTGCAGGTATAGATATATTGCCAGGAGAAAAAATACAGGGCCTAAAAGGTCAAAACTTGCAGTCATAAATGTGACAGATTCAGTATGAATTGGATGTGTTGCAAAAAATAAAGCGGCGAATAATGCAACTGTTTCTTCTTTAATTAGTATCTTTACAATAAGATAGAGCAATACAGTACAAGCGATATGAAATAAAATACTGTTTAAGTGGTAACCGAATGTTTTGGTAGCCCATATTAAGTGGGTTAAAGCATAAGCAATACTTCTGAGCGGTCTGTACAATTCTCCGGTTGGTGAATTAAAAAATTTTGGGATGTTTGCTAAAGATTTATGTTCAAGAACATTACCCGAAATAAATCCGGTGTCATCAAAAACAAATTCATTAACAAAAATATTAAAATAACAGATTAAAACTGCAGTGGACAGAAGAAAAAAATATGTAAATTTTATGTTAACTCTCGTTATCATTATCTTTCAAGAAAACTCTGTATTGCTTTTGCAGCACGCTTGCCGTCGGCAACCGCTTCCACGACAGATGCACCGCCGTTTGTGTAATCCCCCCCGGCAAAAATCTTTGGCTCGGAGGTCTGGAGTGTTCCGGGG
>JBFLWK010000201.1 GCA_040757695.1 Elusimicrobiota bacterium | reverse complement strand
GCATCCCAGCATCAGTTAGTTCGTTGCCTTATTAACTGTGGGATTTGGTGTTGGACTGGTCGCTACCCTTTATCCAGTTCGGACTTCCACCGACAAGAATTCAAGGAACTTTCTTGGCACACTCATTATCCCTTTCTTCCTCAGACATTTCCCCCCCTTTTTCCTGCTCGCAATGAGCAGATGACACGAAGTTTATTTTAAGCACATTCGCTTCACTCAGTATAAACTCCGCGAAGAATCTCGTCTCCGACCACATTTGAGACCCTTCACTGCGTTCAGGGCGACACTACTGACGCTTTGCTAAAAGTTCAACAGTGTCATCTATACTTGAAACATTTCTTATATGGCAGGTTAAATACACCGTCGGTAATGTCAATTTCTCGCATCATATCTTCCTTTTTTAGTTGTTGTCCGTGTCTGGATTTTTCTTGGAATTCTTTACTCAGCGCCATATCCATCTCAAAATGCCCGCCGAAACGGCCTTTTACCCGGTTTTCAGTTATTTCGTCTATTTTCAGCCAGCAATTATGTGTTTCAGGACAGCTTATATGTTTACTATCTGGAATGTTTATCACAAAACCAAAATGTGTCAGTCCCAAACTCTGATTTTGCCAGGTAATTTCAGATTTCAAAATATCTTCAGGATTTGATGTATTGGCTACCCACAAAGCAAGAAAAGAATTGAGATCCTCTTGTTCAGGGAAAGGTTCACCGTCTTTCCATTCGGCATATTTCTTTGCATTTCTGCCTTGTATTTCTAATTGTCTTTTTGATTCGGCTTCTGTAGCATCTATACAGAACTCGTAAGTAAGCACCTCTCCCTTAGGAATAACTTTAATTCTCTCACCGTCGGTAATAATAGGATTAGCACGGACAATAAACCGCATGTGTTCCATACGGCATTTTTGCCCTTCCACAGTAAACTCTACAAAACCATTCTGTTCTTCTGTCTTCTGTGAACAAGACATAAGAATACCCAAAACAACAAACACTAACAACAACAGACCTTTACGCATAAGCCCTCCCCCATCTATTTTTTGACAAGATTAACAGGATTTTGACTTTATCCTGTAAATCCTGTCAGAATATAAAAAAAATTCTGAAATTTAATATAAAATTGTACCCAAAATACAATAGATACGCTAATGGAAAAATTTTATCAACTATTTCAGGTATATATTCAGAAAAAGTTATCCAACTTTTCTTGTTTATCACTATCCATAATCCGGTTATTGATTGTAATATGATGAATACATTTATCACCCACAGATAAGAAAGGTATACTCTCAAATATAGCCACCGATATAAAAACAGAAGCGCCAGATGAAATATCCATTTTTTTACAAAGTTAGATGGAGATATATTTTTCATAATATCCCGCAATTCATCTTTTGATTTCTTCAGCACTCCCCATGAAGTTGTAATGAATAGCATTTCAATAAAACATTTAATCCAAAGTTCTAACATTCAAGAAAACCTTGTAACCACACGATTTCACAGATTATCACAAGATTAAAAAAGTAAGAAATTATCAAAATTTTAATTATCTGTGTAAATCTTGTGTTAATCTTGTGGTTTAAAATGTTGTTTTATAATTTCCTATGCTGCAAGAAAACTGCGTAACCTATATGATATACTAAGTAAAGGATATATAGGTTATTAACATGTACATCTCGCGATTTTTTAAAAATTTTTATGAATAACCTTTCAAAATTTTGTATAATTAAACAATCTCCAGGTTCTGGT
>JBFLWK010000200.1 GCA_040757695.1 Elusimicrobiota bacterium | reverse complement strand
ATAATAATCGGTCCAGGTATATGGCCATCTTATATAAATAATAACTCTTCATTGATAATTTTTTCTCTTTTAATGCTGCTTTATCCATTTATAACATTTCCGGTGGTGTTAATTGAATACAGGTTTTTAAAATCAAGAAATATAAATGAAAATGGAGAGTCCATTAAAAACTGAAGGCTATATTTATAATAAACTTTTGTTTACTTTCCAGCACACTGCAGCTATGATGGTCATGCCACAATTATTGAAGCTAAAACACATTATCCTCTGGTTATGAAAGAAATAGCCTGTCTGCAAAGAGATACATTTTTGCATGATTCATGTGGAATTACTACTCCAGGTGAGAACAAAAACATTGAATAATGAACTGGTAGAAACATTCCAACGATGGTATCCTGAATTTCAGACCGGTAAAAATCTTGAAAAAATGGCGGCATAATTTTTATCAGCCCTCGGTTTTTAATGGACTCCAATTGCAGTATCAAAAACGACTGTTTTTAATATAAAAATTGCATATAAAATAATAAAAATTATTTACTATACAGGACTTATACAATATAAGAGAGAATTTTACTTTCGGGTGAAACAACATGAAACAACGTCTAACAATTCAAGAAACAGCAAAGATTACAGGCTTAACAACAACGTCTATTTACAGATATATTCGTAAAGGAAAATTACCATGTCACAAAGTGCAACAACATGGAAAAATTATATTTGAAGTAGATATAACAACACTTGAAGAATTTTTAGGTTATAAAGTGCAACAACATGAAACAACAACTTGCAACAACATGAAACAACAGGCAACAACAGGCAACAACCTGCAACAACAGGCAACAACCTTAACCACTGAAAACTTAAATGAAGCTATACAAAAAGCCATAGAACAACAACAACAAGTATTAATGAAACCTCTGGAAAAACAAGCACTATTCCTAGCCGGAAAATATCAGACAGAGAATCAATTTTTAAAAGAACAAAATGAAACACTACGGATGGAAATTGAGCAGTTAAAAGAAAATTTGAAAGCACTACCCGGACATGAGGAGATAAATACAAAGATCCATCAGTTCGAGCAGCAGATAACTGAACTACAGCAAGAAAAAGAAAAAACTACTACATCTCTCCAGGAAGAGAAAACCATCCGGTCAAAGACAGAGAAAGATTTATTAAAACTCCAGGAAGAAAAGCAACAAATCACAGAAATAACCTCCAGTCTCAAAGAAGAAAAGAAAAAACTGGAAGAGCAATTAAAGCTTTTACCTGCAGAACCTGAAAAAATTAATGAAACTCTTCTTCAAAACGCAGAACATCTGCTTATGTTAAAACTTCAGAATGAGGAAATTGAAAAGAAATATCTTGAAATGGAATCTATTTTAAAATCTGAGGAAAAGAAAAAGCAAGAACTGGATTTCAGATTGAAAGTAAAAGATCAGGAGAAGATGGCACTGGCAGATCGGTTAAAATTCGAAGAGGAGAAAAGGAAAGTAGAAGAGCAGGATAAAAAAGAACTTGAAGAAAAACTACTAGCGGAACAGGAATACAAGAAGAAGCAGGTTGAAGAAAAACAGCACCTTGAAGCTGAACTAAAAAAAATACAGGAACAGGCTGAAGAATGGAAAAAGAAAGCGTTAAAGCCCTGGTGGAAATTCTGGGGATAAGAAGTAATGAATGAATTGTAAACATGGATATTTTTAGTCAATAATAGAAGAAAACCGGACTAATATAAAGCCATGAAACGTTTTAATATAAAATAAGTATAAC
>JBFLWK010000199.1 GCA_040757695.1 Elusimicrobiota bacterium | reverse complement strand
TTGGCGAGGAATATAAAGAATACAAGAAGAAAGTTAGATGGAAATTAATTCCTTATTTGTTTTAAGATATATGGCGGGATCCGGAACTCTGCCTCAGCACTTTGCAAAGTGCTGGGTTGCCCTTCGGATCATATAACAGCGTTTATATGAAAATCCGAATCAAAATTAAGAAACGAGGTTAAACAAAAATGAGATTAGTAACAGAGACTATAGAGAAATTAAAGAACTTAGGTATAAGAGGGAACCTTATTGATATTATAGTGACAAGAACATATACCGGTCCCTGGACTTTAACATACGTAGAATATGATGACCACAAGATTGGTTGCGGTATAGCGAATAATGAAACAAATCTTCCTGATAATACATCCTTTTTAAAGGAACTAATCGGTTTAGACAGTTATTATGCTATTGAAAAGTTGGAAAATATAGGTGAAAATGTATTTATACGTTCTTTGAAAACATCAATAGCTTCAGCACTTTCACACAGGCTTATGAACGACGATAATTTTTTAGAAACAGCAGGTTATAAAGTTCAAAGTTCACTCGGGCCAGGATTTTCACTTATGGATCCTTCTAAATTAGTCAAAAATGCTGATGTGGTAGTAACTGTAGGATTCCATGTTATGCTAACTCCATTGATTGCAACAATTGCTAAGAAATTATATGTTACTGAACTTATGGACTTAAAAGAATTAGAGGTAATTGATTTTAAGGGCTTAAATACTAATTTAGAAATTCTTCCCGCGAATAAGAATAGAGAGATCCTTCCTCAAGCAGATGTTGTCTACATTACTGGACAGACTATTGTAAATGATACTCTTGAAGAGATCCTTGATTGGTCAAAAAATGCCAGGACGAAAATTATCTATGGCCCGACTTCTTCATTTTATCCAGAGATTCTATTTAAAAATGGAGTTGATGTTTCTTCAGCATTAGGCTTACCAAATAATTTGCAGTTCCGTCAACAATTTATACTTAGCAGAGGGTGGTGGCAGGGACTAAAAGGGATAAAGATGATGTTAGTCAGAAAGGAGGTAAATCAAAATGAAAATGAATGAAGATTTAAAGCAAAGTTTGGGAGTAGGTTTTCATGATCTTGCTACTGCATCTAGAGATGGAAAACCAAATGTAGTTCAAGTTGGACTTCTTAAGGCGATTAGCGATACTCAAATTCTTATTGTGGATATATGGTTTAATAAGACAAGAAAGAATTTGGAGGAAAATCCTAATGTAGCCCTTGCAGTCTCTGACATGCAAAAGTTAAGGTTCTATCAACTTAAAGGTAAAGCAAAAATTATTACTGAAGGACCATTATATGAAAAGGCATTTGAAATTATGAAAGAAAAGGACGAAATTCGTAAAAGAAGACTTGAAAAAATGGAAATGCAGATAGGAAACGAAGAATTTAAGAAAAGAATGCAAAAAATAATGGAACTTCACACCAAAGTTCATAAGCCTAAGGCAGTCGTTTTAATGGACGTGGAAGAAATTTATTCAACTGTGCCGGGTGAAAAATACGAAGGATAAATATTAAAACAAAATATTTTTCGTATTTGGGTATAATAAATCGTAAGTGAACAATACGGTAAAAAAATAAAGAAATAAAATTAGAGACAGAACTTGTTTGATTTTTTAAGATTTTTTGATGTGGTTTTTCTTCTGATAAATTATTTTGGGGTCTTCTCCCGATCAAGTGGGTAAAATGTTCTTTGAAACTCTCATAACCTTTTGAAATTTCAGTTGAATAGATGTTGCAATACACCTTGCGAATTTGCTAAAATAATAATATGAACAAACACAAA
>JBFLWK010000198.1 GCA_040757695.1 Elusimicrobiota bacterium | reverse complement strand
AATATTAATTAGGGCAAGCTTTTAAGCTTGCCCTTCAAATTGAGAGTCCAAGATGAGCTCATTCAAAAATTATATGAAAATTAATTTTATCTTTTTTGCTGTTTTATTTATTCTCTTTGGTTGTGAAAATTCAAATGAACCGTTAGATTTAACTAATGAGTATATGTCATTAAACGTTGGTGATATTAGACAATACTTTATGCCATATTCAAATAATCCTAAAATTCATACTGTTTGGAAAATAGTAGGCAAAACTCATCGTTCTGACGGTACAGAAGTATTTATAACTGAGTGGTACTATTATAGTTATGATGCTAATAATAAATATGTTTCATATTATTTCATTCGAGATGGCTTTCTTTTTTATACCGAACTTGAAAAAACATCCACCTATCCTGAAAATCCATATTCTGAACAACGATTAGTCAAAATTATACCGAACGATGGAGATGTTTGGTTGCAAACAGTTGGATATCTAAATCCAGATTCATCAAAGGATTATTTGACTGCAAAACATTTGAATGATTTTAATACGCCAGCTAGCAAATTTAAGGATGTATTTGCTATTATATCCTCCAAAGGTATATCTGGTACCGAGGTTTCAGAAATTTATTATACAAAATATTTCGGTCACTTAGGATATTCTGTAATAGGTGACAGTAGTTCATTTTTACTTGTTAATTACATTAGTGTTAAAGGAAGGAAAGTTGGAAAGTATGTTGAAATGGAAAATTCCAAAGCAATTTTCCAAAATAATGGTTATAAAATGCAGCATCCGTTTTTGTTGTTTCTTAATAACAAAAGGTGATAGTTTATGAAAACATTAATCTTTTTTTTATTCGTTTTTTCTATGAATATTTATTTAGCGCAAGAAAATAAGTCCTCCTCTTTTTTTTCAAATGTGGACGTAGGAGTTTATGGTGGAATTAATATTAGCAATGATTCTAAAACTGGAGGCACTTTTATTCTAGATCTTAAGCCAGAATTAACACACAATTTTAATATGAATTTAGCGCTAGGATATTCAAAATCATTTGCCGGCGCCTCCTATACTGTAAAATCCTATTCAATAAATACGATTAACGGTATTCAATTCTATTATACACATCAATATAATGTTAATGAAAAGAGCTATGATTTAATTCCTCTTTATTTGGGAGTACAATATATTTTTAAGCAAAACACATTATCACCATATTTTTTGTTTAATCTTGGTTACAATTTTATCATTGATACTAAATATTTTAAATCTCCTACAGTGTCAATATCCTATCCATCATTGGAAGGTATACCAAATGAATATAAAACAAAAAATATTGAAGATAATCCCTCTAATTCCTTTGGAATACTTTTTGGGTTAGGTACTGAATTAAATATTTCTTCAAAATTAGGATTAGATATTAGATATTTCTATAAATATGATACTCAGATTATTAACACGCATAATTTAATCATAGGGATAACCTTTTAATTATTGCTAAAGTAAATATGATCTTATAATGCCATATAACCCGTTTTCCAAGCCGACCGCTTTAAACTGTTCGGCATTTGTATTGTTATAGCGTTACTTTGTAAAAGTTAGTTACTCTTTAAAGTAGGTTGCAATAAAAAAGTATTTATAAATTTATTGGCGTATGTGTTTTAAGTAGCAAAGCTGTGTTGGGCGGCGGCTTAAAAACCACGCCGTTAGGGCGCATACAAAATGAATATGACAAAATACAAGAGAATTATTGCAAGAGAGTGGTTGATATTTTTAATCGCAATCATTGTTGGGGTTATTTTCTCAGTTATTGTATACTTCAAAGACTCATC
>JBFLWK010000197.1 GCA_040757695.1 Elusimicrobiota bacterium | reverse complement strand
CCGTAAAAAGAACAAACACAAAAATGGAAAATCTCCATTAGAATTGGCTGGTGTAGATGTTTCAAATATCAACTGGATTAAGTTCAGCCAAGTCAGTTATTAGCAACCTAAAATTACTACGCCACCTCTTTTTGCGATAGCAAAACTTTGTTTTGCAGACATGGTGGTGTGGTCATTTTTTTATTGCAATTTTTTTATTTTTTTGTATAATCTATACAACTAAATATGTCATTCTATCAGAAAGAAGAAATCAAATGTTCATGTGAATAAGAATTTGCGATAATTCGTATGCACGAATGAAGTGAGTGCTAACTTGTAAATTATGAATAGAAAAAATGCAATCAGTATACTTAAAAAAGAATTGCCATATCTGATAAATAAATATGGTGTTCAGAAAATTGGTGTTTTTGGTTCAACAGTAAAAAACAAATCAAATATAGATAGCGATGTAGATATATTTGTGAAATTTTCCAAACCCATTGGTTTAGAATTTGTAGATTTTTGCGAATATTTAGAGCAGAAATTAGGTAAAGCGGTAGATGTGATTACTCCTGATGGGTTAGAAGGGATAAGGGTGGAGCGAGTTAAAAAAGAAATGAAAGAGGAACTGAAAAATAATTTAATATATGTCTAAAAGACACGATATTGATTTCATTCAGGATATAAAACAATCAATTGAAAATATCTTTGACTATATCGGAAAAATGAATTATGAGGAATTTCTTAATGACAAAAAAACTAAAGATGCAGTAGTGCATAATTTAGAGATTATTGGTGAAGCAACAAAAAATATATCTGAAATACTCAAGACAAATCATTCATATATTCCATGGAAACAACTTGCAGGTATACGTGATAAAATAGCTTACTTTTATTTTGGGATTGATTACAAAATTGTTTGGAATATTATGAAAAAGCAATTACCTATCTTACACAATGATATGGAAAAAATTGAACGAAGAGAGTTATTTGATGACATAAATGGAAAATAATTTTTTTGCTAATGTCTGCCCCGTTGTTCCCGAGTTTAACAGTTGATTTTTGACATCGTCGGAAAAAAATTGGAAAAATGGCGTTTTTTTCACTACGCGTTTTCCGACAATCGTTCCGTCGGGAAAATCAGGTCGGGTTTTTGGTTGTTAGGTTTTTTCGCTAACAACAACCCTTTGGGTCTTTGACAACCCCAAAAATCCTAAAATTTTGTGTGCTTTGCCTTCTATTGGGGTTATGCTTTTAACTTGAAATTCTCTTACTTCATTCTTCAAAGTGTTAGTAGTAATTTTAATGTCACTGAGTGCTTCTAATGCAGATGCTGCTGTTATGGGATACTTTTTCTTAGCACAAATATATTCAAGCATTCTTCCCAAAAGTAAAGCAATTACACAAACAAAAATATGTGCTATTACTCTTTCTGGTGTGTAGTGTCGTATAGGTCTTAATTTTAGAACTGATTTTAAGTCACGAAAACAACTCTCAATATGTCCTAAGGATTTATATGTCTCTATTACTTTTTCTAAGGTTAAATCTGATATATCTGTATGCAGGACTGTTTTACCATCAAGCAATTTTTCCTCAAGATTATTTAATGAGTTTGTTATCTTGAAAAGTAGTTCGTCGCGTTCTTTCTCATCCTGTTTTGCTCGTTTTTGATTATGGTATATAATATAACGTTTACCGTCTATGATTTTTTCCTTAGCAAATGACATACTCCCCGCAGCAAGCTGCGGGGTATCTTAAAAGTCAAGTTTTAACTGGCGTCTGTCTTCTTCTGCTCTTTGATATTGGATGTATTTCTGTATAGTTTGTGCAGTTACTTTGTCGC
>JBFLWK010000196.1 GCA_040757695.1 Elusimicrobiota bacterium | reverse complement strand
CCAAAAGCAATGGTAAAAGTAAATGAGGTTCCAATCCTGATGAATACGCTGAGCATACTGGCAAAATACGGAGTTAAAGAGACAATAATCGTTGTCGGCTATAAAAAGGAAGTCATTATAAATACAATTGGAAATAATCATAATGGTATGAAGGTAACTTATGTTGTTAACGATAAATATGATAAAACCAACAATATATATTCACTCTGGCTGGCAAAGGATTTGGTAAAAGAGAATGTTTTGCTGATTGAAGGTGACATTTTTTTTGAAGAAAAACTGATTGAAGAAACAATAAAAGATGAAAACCAGAATCTGGTTCTGGTTGATTTATATAAGCCATATATGGATGGCACTGTATTGGAGGTAAATCATCAGGATAATTCAATTAAACAGTTAATTGCAAAAAAAGCCCAGGGAATGGACTTTGATTTTTCAAACAAGTATAAAACAATAAATGTATATCACTTTACAAAAGAATTTTTCAATAATTTTTTTGTTCCTAATCTGGAAACATATATAAAAACACAAGCACTGACGCAATATTATGAACTTATACTGGGGGTTCTGGTTTATATAGGATATCCTAAACTATATGCCCGAATTGTTGACAATATTAAATGGTATGAAATTGATGACCGGAACGATTTAGAAAAAGCAGAATATTTGTTTGCATCAGAAACAAAGAAAAGCCAGATGATAAATTCAATTTATGGTGGATACTGGCGATATGATTTTTTGGATTTTTGTTATCTCTATAATTTATATTTTCCAACTGAAAGAATTTATAATGAAATAAAGCACATACTTCCGAAACTCGTTTCAAATTATCCTTCCGGGGCAAATGAAATAAAGAAATTGATAGCAAGATGGCTGAACGTACCGGCACAGGATGTAATTGTAGGTAATGGCGCCTCAGAGCTGATTAAACTGATTAACAGGGAATTAGTTAAAAAAATGACCATACCTGTTCCTGGTTTTAATGAATATGAGAGAACATTAAATAGTGAGCAGATAAACTATTTTCATCTTGCAGAAGATGATTTTATTCTTGAACCGGAGAAATATGTTAAGTCAGTTAAAGATAGTAAGAGTAATAGCGCTTTGATAATAAATCCAAATAACCCGACTGGAATATATCTGGAAAAAGATAAAATTATATTTATTTTGAAAGAACTAAAAAACCTGGATATGATTATTGTAGATGAGTCGTTTATTGATTTTGTGGATAAAGAAAATGTATCACTAATAAATAATTATCAGGATTTTAGAAATTTAATAATTCTTAAAAGTTTGAGTAAGGTCTATGGTATTCCAGGTTTACGGCTTGGCTACGCTCTTTCAAAAAACAAAAGTTTTATAGAAAAAATTACTTCTGAACTTCCGATATGGAACATAAATTCTATCGCAGAGTATTTTCTGGAGATATTGATAAAATATCAGGATGAGTTTAAGCGCTCCTGTAAAAAAATAATTGATGACAGAAAGAATTTTATTGAAAGGTTGAAAAAGATACAATGGCTAAAAATTCATCTTTCATCGGCAAATTATGTTTTTGCAAAAATTTTAAGTGATAGAACTTCTACGGAAATTAAAAATATTTTATTTGAAAAACATAAAGCGTTGATAAAGGATTGTTCAAATAAGAAGGGGCTAAAAGAAGATAAATATATTCGCATTACTGTAAGAAAACCGGAAGAAAACGATATTTTAGTTAATGCACTTTCAGAGATTTAGGGGGATTTAAATATTTTGAATATATGTATTCTGACAAAAGTTACGCTTGCACATTCAATTGGCGGTATGCAGGTGCATTGTAAGACCCTGACTGAAGAACTGGTAAAGATGGGAAAT
>JBFLWK010000195.1 GCA_040757695.1 Elusimicrobiota bacterium | reverse complement strand
GATAAATGGTTTTTGCTCTTTAAGTTTTTGTTTTATCTCAGTTAATTTTTCTATTTCCTCATCAATTTCTGTTTTTTGTTTTTCAATTATTTTTTTAAATTCTTCTTCATCAAGTAAATCTTTTTGTTTAGGAAACTCTTTTTCAAACATATCCGACTGTACTGCCTGTTTGCCAACAGTAAGTGTTTGCTTTTTCTTCTGAAGAGTTATAATTCTATCATCTATAATCTGATGGAATATCCGTAGTTCTTCTTGCAGAATTGCATCTTCAGTTTTAAATTTTGCTGTTGGGTCGTTGTTATAATATTTTTCTTTCTCATTTTTCAGTTCAGTAAGTTTTCGTTTTAATGATGGCGATAAATAAATATCTCTTAGATTTAAGTTAATACCACCTATTTCCTGAACAAGCGAATCACCAACTCTTAATTTAAGGTTTAAGTTTGGCAGTAATGGATAAAGTTTTAAGTCACCTAAAGTTAAATCCGATTCTATCATAAGTGATAACCAGAGTCGGAGTTCTGCTGAATGAACAGCCCAGGGCATTACATCAACGCCATAAAGTGAATGACCAATTATTCTTTTTTTCAATTCATAATCAGTCATTTGACGGTTTAAGTGTGAAAACACTGTCCTGTAAAGTTCAGTAAGGACTTTTAACATACCCACTAAGAAAGCACCACTACCGCAAGTAGGATCCAAAACAGCAAGTTCATCAAGTGTTTCTTCAATTTTTTCCCAGAGATTATTCTTGTCAAAATATTTCTCTTTTTCTTTATGATTTTCATTAAAGACAAAATTGTAAATTAAATTTTTAGGAACGGCTTCTAACTTCTTAATGAGATATTCTACAAGAGACCTTCTGCACATAAAATCCACTTCTACTTTAGGAGTATAGAATATTCCCAAATCCTGTCGCTCATATATTTCTTCAGCAACATTAGCAAGTGATTCATAAACATAACCTATCATCTGTGGGTCAACTGCAACTTCAACATCAAGGGGTAAATCCTCTCTAATAGTGAAATTATATTTTTCAAAGAATTTTAAGATTTTGTCTATAAAGTCATCAGGAATATTTATAGATAGTTCATCCAATTCATTTCTTTTAAATAGTCCGCCGTTTAAGTACGGTGCAAGACCTAAAGCATCTCGTACATCCTGAGGCAAATACTGTGGATGGCTGAACCGATTATTAAATGCTTCAAGGAATAAAACTTTTAGCCATTTCTCATAAAATTCATCTTTCCCTTTTTTTTCTTCAAGATATCTTGACCAGAACCATTTCATAAATTTAGGTGAGGATTTAAGCCATCTTTTTTTATCAATAAAATAGATAAACATTATTCTGTTTAACAATTGCTGTGAAAACTCGTGCGATTGTTTTATGTTAACATATTGTTTTAAAAGGAATTTTCGTATTTCAAAAAATATGGTTTTATAGTCATCGAAGAAAAGTTTACTTACTTTTTCAACACTGAGGGCTTCTTGTAAAATCCTATAGGTCATGGCTGGTTCTGACTTATCTTTTTGAACAGCCATATTGGAAAGGACTAATTTATCTGTATAATAAGCATTTTCTCTATCAAAATTTAGTTTTACCAGTTTACGTTTCCATACGCCAGCACTTTCACGAATTTTTTCTACTAAAATAAATGTATAGTCCTTATAATCCTGAGTGATAACAAATAATGGATATTGAATTTCTCGTTCAAAATAAAGTGGTAAGTTTCTTATAATTTCAGGTGAGAGATGCTTTAATTCAATTAAAAATATCTGAAATCTCTTTTCATAGTTAGCAATTGTATAGATTTTTTTAATAAATTCTTTATCTTTTTCTCTTAATCCGAACGCATCTAATCCACTAAAGGAAGTATCCA
>JBFLWK010000194.1 GCA_040757695.1 Elusimicrobiota bacterium | reverse complement strand
CTACCAGAACCTGGAGATTGTTTAATTATACAAAATTTTGAAAGGTTATTCATAAAAATTTTTAAAAAATCGCGAGATGTACATGTTAATAACCTATATATCCTTTACTTAGTATATCATATAGGTTTAATTAAAATGGAGGTTCAGGGCGAAGCCCTGACTATCTGGTTGTAATTGCCAATTTTTAGTGTTGGAATCAGCGTTTCCTTGAAGCAAATCAGCGTCTGCTTGAAGCAAATTAGCGTCTCCTTGAAGCGAATCAGTGTTTCCTTGAAGCAAATTAGCGTCTGCTTGAAGCGAATCGGCGTTTCCTTGAAGCAGACGCTAATTCCGAACAAGCAGAGAGGGGATTCCCTGCAGTATATCGCAGATTTTCAGTAAAGGAACAAAAATAATGAAGAAAACTAATTTCCTCCGTCCCTATTATTTTATATTTTTACTTTTAACCTTTAACCTTTTACCTGCTCCCTGCCTTTATGCCAAGATACATCTCGGCATCATCTCTGCGGTAAAAAACAAGGTAAAACAACTGAAAGAAAAAAAACCTCTGGTTCACTATGATGAAAAAACAAACACTGTAACAATACCTAATTCTACAATCATTACAGGTGGACAGCAATACTCGGAAACAGCAACTATACCAGATACATGACTTGCCTTGGTAATAACTTCTGATTCCTCACTATATTTTTATTCCCCGAAGTTGGGTAATTTAGATTCTTTAACCGTTGAAAACTCGTGCAGGGCGATTGAACAATTTCTTCTTGCTAATCTTACGCAAGAAACATCCTACTCTCATCCGAAAGATGTTAAACTTGCGATAGATACCAAACTTAAAACTGGGGTGTCTTTGAAAACTATTAATCCAACTACGATTGAATGCACTAACACACTACATCGGTGGGCAGCAGTTAAGGTTAGCACGACTGCCGAAAAAGCAGTATTACCGCCCAGAGAATTTTTTACAGTTGACATAATTTCCATTTTTCAAGCGGATTGGGGTAATATTTTTCAATTCAACACTACTCCAAAAACCACCGTTGGCACCGGGAATAAAATAGAGACATATGGAGCGATTGCAAGAATTTTTCTTTCGCCCGTCAAGTTAGCCCTCGCTTCGCTCGGGACTATGATTCAGACAGATAAAGGACTGATGCAAACAGATGTTGTTATATCTGTCTGAATCGGTCTTTTATCTGTTTGAATCGTATCGGAATTATTGAAATTCCGATACTCCAAGATATCTGTTTTTTGCCAATTGCGACGCAGCCTCTGTTGTCTGCGGTTGCATTCTCAGCTTTCCTCTGTGCTCTCTGCGGTTGCATATTTTGCGGGTTTTCCCATCTCTTGAAGTAAAGAATTTATCTCTTTTTTCAGTTCTATCATCTTCAATTCCCTGCCGGTCATAAGTTTATTAAATCTTTCCAGTTCCGACATCTTACTCCTTAAAGCCTGCTCTTTTGCTTGTAACTCTTGATGGCTTGCCTTTAACTGCTGGTTGGAAGCTTTTAACTGCTGCTGGCTTGCCCTTAATTGCTGGTTAGCAGCTTTTAATTGCTGTTCACTTGCCCTTAATTGCTGGTTGGCAGCTTTCAACTGTTGTTCGCTTACCCTTAACTGCTGGTTTAAAACATCCAATTCCTCTGCCCTCTTCTTCTCTGCTGCTGCTGCTGCTGCTTGAGCTGCAAGTTCCTTCTCTTTTTTCATAGCAGCACTTAAATCTTCAGCCATTTTGTTGAACGAATTAGCTAAATTGCCAATTTCATTAACAGATCCAACTTTTACTCGACCTGAAAAACGGCTATAAATTTATATTTTACCGATAATAAAATGCCCTTGACACAACCGTATAAAAATGATACACTTATGACAAATGC
>JBFLWK010000193.1 GCA_040757695.1 Elusimicrobiota bacterium | reverse complement strand
CCGTAAAAAGAACAAACACAAAAATGGAAAATCTCCATTAGAATTGGCTGGTGTAGATGTTTCAAATATCAACTGGATTAAGTTCAGCCAAGTCAGTTATTAGCAACCTAAAATTACTACGCCACCACATTTTCTTACAGTAATGTCATTGCGAGGCGAAGCCGAAGCAATCTCTCACTTGGAACAAACCTAAAAATAATCCAGCAGAAAATAGAAACCGAGAAAGCGACAGGGATTGCAGTTGATATTGGTTCACTCTATCACATTAGCGACAATGTGAAAATGGGATTGTCAATACAAAACATTGGACCTAAGATGAGATTTATATCTGAAAGATATAATTTACCGTTGACAGCAACATTAGGGGCGGGCTACACAATAAAAAGAGCATTAACACTTGCACTTGATATTACGCAGAAAATTTACGATAACAAAACAGAAATCTCATTCGGCACGGAGTATGTTCCAATAAATCCATTAGCATTGCGAGTCGGTTATTTACTCGCTAACTCGAGAACACAAGAACTCAAGAACGCCTCTGATTTCTCAGGATTGGGCGGCGGGCTCGGGTTACGAATACTCAACTTCTCCACTGACTACGCATTCGTGCCTTACGGCGATTTGGGGGATATACATAGAATATCATTCAGTATAAAATGGTAAATTATTTTATGGGGTGGTTAGGCACGGGTTCAAGTACCGAGTAAAGATTGAAAAAACTCGGGCATTAGAACAAAGGACTCAAAGTCCTGTCTGAATTCAGTTCAACTGTCGGTGTAGGCAACTGACACAAAAAAGTTGTTACTGGAGTGCCAAATCTCTTTGTGCTGACCACCCCACTTTGTTATATGCTTAAACTTGGCACTTCTGGTTTTTCCTATCCCGACTGGCGAGGCAGTGTTTATCCGCAGAAACTCCATCCAAAAAATCTTCTGAAATCCTACGAGCAGGAACTTGGATTTGACTGTGTGGAGATAAATTCCACATATTACAGACTGGCAACACCGAATATTTTTGAGAGCATGGCAAAAAACACAGAGAAGCACTTTGAATTTGTAGTGAAGACATACCACGGGATAACCCACGACCCATTTGATTACCGACTGGAAATGAAAAAGCCGACGAAAAAGCAGGCGTTAGACGACTGCCCAAAATTTGTTCGTTCACTCAACCCATTGAGAGAAGTTAACAAACTCGGCTGTGTGCTGTTGCAGTTCCCGGTATTTTTCAAGCCGTCGGAGGAAACAAAAAATTACATTTTGGAGTGCAAGCAACACTTCTACGACATACCGCTGGTAATTGAATTCAGGAATAATCAATGGGCAACACCCGAGACATTTAACTTTTTGAGAAGAAACAACCTCGGATTTTGTATTGTGGACGAGCCGAAACAGGAACGGCTAATGCCGACCCAGTATGAAGTTACATCTGATATTGCCTATTTCAGGTTTCACGGCAGAAACCCAAACTGGTATAACGCATCGGTGAAAGAGCGATATGATTATTTGTATTCCGATAACGAGTTAAAAGAATTTGTGCCTCACATAAAAGAGATGTCTCAAAAAGCCAAAAAGACATACCTGTTTTTCAATAACTGCACGAATGGTCAATCGGTCAAAAACGCTCAGACACTGAAAAAGATGCTCAACATAAAAACCGAAAAGCACACCTTGTTTTAACCTACCACAAAATTTTTCTTGCCTTTTAACCTGAAAAAAGTATAATGGTCTTGTGAAGAAATACAGATTTAATCTTATTTAAATGTCGCCGAATACCCCGCAGCTTGCTGCGGGGATGAAGGCGACCGACAAATTTTGCCAAATTTTGTATAATGTAATATGTGGAGCTAAGACGAGCAAGTCACGCTGTATATGAACTC
>JBFLWK010000192.1 GCA_040757695.1 Elusimicrobiota bacterium | reverse complement strand
AATAGTTCCAGTAAATGGGAAATACATCAATGATATTTCATTAAAAAATAAGAGCGTTGGAAAAAGTGAAGAATATTATAAGTGGCAATTTATTTACGCTCTTATTCATAGTGGGTTATATTCTAAGGATTATATTGGAGTAGAAATTTATTTTCCTAAAGGCAATAAAAATGCTGCGCCAATAAAAATGGACAGCTGTATCTTTGACAGTAAAGACTGGATTTACTATTATGAAAAATGGAGTAATAATAAGAATCAAAATAGTTTAGAATGGTTACGAAATCATGTTGTTGCTGTAATAGAATTTAAAAAAGAAGACAATAAAACAACCGAGGACAATTTTAACTCGCAGATAAAAGCATATTTGAAAGAACCAGAACCACTGGACAGATATGTTTTGGCTTTTTACTATGATTTTGAACGATTATACATATTTCAGAGAAATAAAGGGAAAATTTTACGTTATAACGAGAGATACAATGCTAAAGGTGAAAATAGTGGAACTAAAGATTTATCATTAAATTTGACAGATAATTATAATAACATACCATCATTTAACGAACTTATACAAAAAATAAACAAACCTCAAAAAATGGACCCGAGTAAAAGGACGATATCCAACTTAGATTTGATTTCTGATTTACATTCCAATCAGGTTAATGATGCCATGTCTAATATATTAAGAGCAATGGACAAAGCAGGACTTGTTAATCAGAGAGGATACCAAATTTTAATTCAAATTTTAGCATTAAAAATCTTTGATGAACAACAGAGCAAAAAATATGATAATTATTATCTCAAATTTTATATTACAGATGATGAAATCCAGTATAATAATTTATCCGAACCTAAAATACAGAAATTTATTTCAAGACTTAAGAATATTAACAATGACGCAGCGGGCAATTATAATGAAATTCTCCAAGATTTAGAGATAAATTGGAAAGATTCCAGCCATATAAAAGTCATTACTACAGTCATTGACAATTTCCAAAATTATTCTTTCGTCCGATCAGCAAAAAGCGAATTATGGCAACTTGTTTTTTATCGTTTTGCCAATGAATTTTCCAAAGGAGAAAAAGGACAGTTTGTTACTCCATTGCAGTTAATTGATTTTCTTGTCCAAATTGTTAACCCTAGAAATGGAGAGACTGTAATTGATCCGACAGTTGGAATTGCAGATTTTCTATCTTTAAGTTATATCAATTCTAAAAGTCAACTTGATGATAGAAATATCTACGGTATTGATAATGACCAACATATGATTATGCTTGCCCGTCTTAATATGCTTTTAAATGGAGATGGAGAAGCGAAACTTTTATACTATCCAGATAAAGGCACAATTGTTGCAAAAATTGACCAATCCGGTGCGCTTGTAGAATTAAATCCCAATCTACATAAAAATGGCAATTGGGATAGTTGGAAAGATAAAACAAAACTTAAAAAATTTGATGTTGTTCTTACGAATCCACCATTTGGCGAGGATAGAAAATATGAACCCAAAACACCACTGGATAGAGAAATAATCGAGATGTACGAACTTTGGAATATAGCCCGATGTGGCAACTGGATTGACATGGGATTAGTGTTCTTGGAAAATGCTTACCATATATTAGACGAAGAGGGGCGGATTGGAATTGTTTTATCAAATAGCATTGCTTCAATAGATAGGTGGGAAAAAGCAAGAAAATGGTTAATAGAAAAAATGAGAATTGTTGCTTTGTTTGATTTGCCAGCAAATGTCTTTGCGGATACAGGAGTAAATACAACTCTACTTGTCGCTTATAAACCTAAATTAAAAGAATTAGAAAAGTTAAACAAAGATGGCTATGAAGTTTTTGTCAAAGATATTCAAAAAATTGGTTATGAAATTAGAACTT
>JBFLWK010000191.1 GCA_040757695.1 Elusimicrobiota bacterium | reverse complement strand
TAAGATTAATGTTATAATTTTGTAGAAGATATTGTTGGGATAATGACTTTATTTAGTTGTAAATTACAGGGCAAAAAAGCTAATAAAGGTAAACAGATGATCAGGGAGTTGATTTCTGATGATAACAGGAGTCAAAGTCAGGTTAATTCCTGATAAAGAGCAAGAGAAATTATTGTGGCAGTCATCCGGTACGGCAAGATGGGCATACAATTGGTGTTTGGATAAGCAAATTAATAATTATAAAAATGGTGGTAAATTTATACCGGATGGAGTAATGAGGAAAGAATTGACTGAATTAAAGAAATCCGAAGAGTATAAATGGTTAAATAATATATCTGCACAAATCCCAAAACAGGCGATAAAAGACTGTTGCAATGCTTTTAAGAAATTTTTTAATAAGGAGTCAAACTTCCCTAAATTTAAGAGTAGAAAGAAGTCAATACCATCTTTCTATAATGATACTCATAAATTATCAGTAAAAGAAACATCAGTTCTTATAGAAAAAGTAGGATGGATTGAATTGTCGGAAGACAATAGAATTCCGGTAAAATCAGATAAGATAAAATATTATAATCCGAGGATAACTCATGATGGGAAATACTGGTATATATCTGCAGGTATTGATGAGAAAGCTGATAGTCAGGAATTATCTGATAAATCTATAGGAATCGATGTGGGAATTAGTTCTCTGGCTATATGCAGTAATGGTATGAAATTTAAGAACATTAATAAGACTAAAAAGGTTAAGAAACTAAAAAAGAAGTTAAAAAGATTTCAAAGACAGGTGTCAAGGAAATATTTAATCAATAAGGAAGGAGAGAAGTTCGCCAAAACTAATAATATTATAAAACTTGAAAGAAAGATAAAATTGCTTCATAGGAGATTGAAGAATATAAGAAATAATTATATTCATCAGTCAACTTCTACGATAGTGAAAACCAAACCTCGTAGAATAATTATGGAAACATTAAATATCTCCGGTATGATGAAGAATAAACATTTATCTAAAGCAATACAGGAACAATGTTTATATAAGTTTAAAGAAACGTTAAGATATAAATGTGAGAAATATGGAATACAATTTGTTGAAGCAGATAAATTTTATCCATCATCAAAAATGTGTTCTCATTGCGGATATATCAGAAAAGACTTAAAGTTATCCGACAGAACTTATATATGTCCTGAATGTGGGCTTGTTATAGATAGAGATTATAATGCTTCCATAAATTTAGAACACTATGAAGTGCCTGTAACACAATCATCTTAAAAGATAGTTACAGGATGTAGGATGCGTTGTATCCGACTTTAAGCCTGTGGAATACTATATCAAACATGATTAGCTTCGGCAAAAGTGGGTATGATGAAGCAGGAATAAAACAAAGTTTTATAACTTTTTATAAGATTTTGGCAACGGTTGGAAAATGTCCATATTTGAAATGATAGCACAGGATCTTCAAATGAATACGGAAGAGCTTTTGAAAGAAAGCTTAAAAGTCTATCTAATTCAAAGGTTATATAAAATAGAGTCGGAACTTTTCCTATTAAGAAAGAAATATGGAGTAAAGGATATGGAAGAGTTTAATAAAAAAGTTAGCCATGGTATTTTGAGTGAAGAAAAATCATATGATGACTATTTTTTGTTTGACAATCTTCAGGATGATAGAAATAAAATAATGAAATTTTTGGAACAATTCTAATGACGAATATAAATGAAATACAAAAAATTACAGAAATTGAATTTTCCCATATGATTAAATCTACATTCTTAATGAATTATAAATTGAGAATTATCTTACTAAATGATTCTTTTATAGATGTGAACCTATCAAAAGCTTTACCTGATAAATTTGGTTTTCACTGGGAAACAATGGATAAAGACGGAAAAATATACAGATACGAT
>JBFLWK010000190.1 GCA_040757695.1 Elusimicrobiota bacterium | reverse complement strand
ACATATACAAGAATAATTCCAAACACTCCCATACTGAGTATCCTGATTAAAGTACTATCCCGCAATTGTGTAGAATATTGATTCCAGTTATAAGAAAAAATCTGCTTCATTTTATTTTCTTGCCATCAGTAATATTCCATTCCCCGATGTCTTATTAATATGTCTATCTATAAAAGTAAGATATAGTACAAGAGGAAAACTAATTATTTGTCCTATCCGATGCGAAAACCATATTTCAAATAACTTCTGGATTTCCCACGCCAAGGATTCTGCCCAGCCACAGGTAGATTTTGTTTTAATATCATTAAATCCTAATTTATTTAATTTATTGACAAGTTCTTCTCTTTCGTAGCCATTTCTTACATGGTCATTTTGTTCCCAAGTCTCAAATTGTTTGAAATGTCTTTTCTGATTGATATTGGGTACATGTATGAGCAAAATTCCACCACGTTTCAATGCTCGGTAAAAACTCATAAATACTGTCCGGTCATTAACAATATGTTCAAGGACATCTATACTATAAATTACATCAAATGCATTCGTCCCAGAAAAATTTTCAAGGTTATCTTGAATAAATTCAATATTTCTAATATTTTGTCTATCTCGTTTCAAAATACATTGTTTTATCTTTTCCGGATCCATTTCTATTCCGATAAATTGATTTGACGGATATCCTCGAGCAAGTGAAAATATATAATCTCCAAAACCACTGCCCGCATCAAGAATTGTTTTCCCATCAAGATTTAGTTTATTGAGCACAGAAAAAATATGTGTTTTACGTATTCGTTGTCCTGCATCAAGATTACCAAGAATCTCAATTAATATATCTTTTATATGGGTCTTCATTAGAAATAACTTAAAAAATAGAGAAAAGCGTATTATTTATCTTTTCGGTTATCCTTTTGCTACTGAATTCATTTACTATCCTCGTATACCCTTTGTTTCCCAGAGTTGTTGCTAATTTTTCATCAGATAGAATCTTGATAACAGCATCACTGATTTCTTTAATGTCCGTCGGCTTAACTAATAAACCCGTCTCTCCATCAACTATAGCATCTTGTATTCCTCCAGTTTTACCGCCTATAACTGGTTTTCTACAGGCATTTGCTTCCAAATAAACAATACCAAATCCTTCTACGTCCCCGGATAGTTCACGACTTGGCATTATGAAAATATCACACGCATTGTAATAACCATTAAGTTCACTATCTGGAACATAACCGACAAAAACAACATTTTTCTCCAAGGTTAACCCTTTTACTAATTCTCTCAATCTATTCTTTTCATTCCCCTTTCCTACAATTAAATATATTGTATCAGGGAAAGATTTTAAAATATTCGGCAATGCTTTTATAACAAAATCATGGCCTTTTCTGGTAACAAGCCGTCCAACAGAAAGAAGTACTTTTTTATTTTCTAAATTGTATTTTTTTCTTATGGTTATTGCTTCCTCTTGCTTCGGGTAAAATATCCCCGCTTTTATACAAGGATTTACAATAGTAACTTTATCAGAACTAACACTGTATTCTACAATTTTCGTTTTAGTAAAATTGCTATTAGCAATTACAGCATTGGCTTTTCTTAGTGCAATAGCAATCACTCTGTTTTTCCATAATTGAGACGATAGAGAGTGTCGTTTGACAATAATATCATTTCCATGTGTATAGATTAAATAGGGCTTTCCTGTTAGTTTACTCAAACACCATCCTGCCAAGCCCAGATCTGCACTGCCACATTGAATGAAGGCAATATTTTCCTTTTTAATTATTTTTAATCCATGGATAACAAACAAAAACAATATCGGAAATATAAACAATTTATACAACTTTGGATATTTCTCAATAAGTGAATAAAAAAAACTATAACGATAAATTTTATAATTCTGTTGTCGGTCAAAATCTACACTGTTTCTTACTTTTGGGGCCA
>JBFLWK010000189.1 GCA_040757695.1 Elusimicrobiota bacterium | reverse complement strand
TACTTGAAGTACAGGAAATTATAAAATCAGTCACAGATGGACACAGATAAAAAAGATGATGAACACTGATAAGACATCTGTGTTTATCTGTGTTTTGATGTTTAATCTGTGAAATCTTGTGGTTACTCTGAAGATTTGCCATAAGGGATAGGTAAGGACGGAAAAAGCAGGAATTTTTTGTAGGGTATTGACATCCTATTATTTTTTTGCTAAAATAATAACACTGATATAATATAAATGGTGTTATGAAAAAGAGTGGGGCAAATGGAAAAAATAAAAGGTTTGAAGTATGTAATAAGCAAATTAAGTCAGAAGAGATATTATCTTGAGAAACAAATAGAACAGACACCGCGAATACTACCAGCTTGTTTAATAATGCGATACCGGGCAAGAGGCAGAAGAGATTTTCAATCGGTAAAAGAAAGAAGCAAATTACCTGGTGGTAAAAGTTATGCGTATTTAACATATCTTGAAGGTGGGGTTACCCGACACAGATACATACCCAAAAACAAAATTGGCGAAGTAGCAAGACTAACTGGATCATATAAAGTATTTTGTGAAAAGATGAAAGCAGTTCGTTCATTAAACAGACGGATAGTGGAACAGTTGGATAAAATAGGAAAGGCGCAAAAGGAGGATGTAAAAGATTATGTCACAAAAAGATCTGAAAGAGTTGGCAAGAAGAAAAGCACAGGGTGAGAAGGCATTGCAGGAAACCAGAGAGAAAAATCGTCAGTATTTAGCGTGGCAACACTTAACCCGGAATCAGAAAGAGGTAGCGAAAAGGATTTTACAAGGTAAATATGAATTCTTAAAAGATGCTGGCTGGGGATTTTTAGATAAGTTCATAATATTCTTAAAGACAATTGGATTTTTGGAAGTATTAAATGTAGCAGGCGTTGGATACATCAGACGAATGATAACGGTATCAAAACTTTTGCTGACATATCAAATGAAAATACTATTAGGAATTTCGTCTATGAATCAGGTGCCTGATATGCTATTTAAGGATACAGGGCTGTTGATGTTATTGGGATTTACAGCACGGCAGATAAAAAATGGATTTTGCAAAAGAGGTAAAAAAAGAAACGGTTTAATGCACAAAGATACATTATCAGATGCATTAGAAAAATTTGGTGCAAAAGAAACGGAGATGATACTGAATGAAAGTGTAAAAATACTGAATGAAGGAAAATTTATTGACGATGAAATATATATTTGTGACCCAACCGATATAGAAACCACCAAAAAATGTAAGGGCTGTGGTAGAAAAACGCAGGAAGAAGAACATTTGGACAAAAAAACAGGCGAGATAATAAAAACATTAAAAACGAGATATGGATTCAAGTTATTAGTAATACGAGGAGCAAGAACTGGAATAGTTGTGTCAGCGAAATTCGCGAAGCTACAAGAGAGTGAAAAAAATTACACATTAAAATTGATGAAACAAGCGGAAAAAAACATCGGCAAGAAAATAAAAGTTTTACTGTTGGACAGAGGTTTTATTGACGGATTAACTTTATGGAAAATAAAACATAATTTCAGAATTGACTTTGTAATACCAGCGACAACAACAATGGATATAACAAACGATGCAAGGTGCTTCAGAAATAAAATCGCAGACGGACTCTGGCGAGAGGTGACACGAGAAATATCTGCAGTCGGTATAAAAGGGTTAACCAGTTATGATCAATACGGCGACGAAAAACATAACAGGAAAGATAGACACAATAAAAATTTTGTAGCCAATCCAATAAATGCAGTAATGGTTACAAAATGGGATGAAAAAGAATATCCACCGGGATATGAGAAAGTATTTTTAACTACTTTAAGAGTGGACAAACCAATCTCTGTGATTAAAAAATACAAGTTGAGAAGTCTGATAGAAAACACAACATTCAGAGAATTGAAAACAGGTTGGTTGATAG
>JBFLWK010000188.1 GCA_040757695.1 Elusimicrobiota bacterium | reverse complement strand
GATAAGGGCAAAGAAAAACGGTTTACCCGATATAAAGGCAACAGGAAAAATTGGGCTAATAAAATGACACGAGGGTTTTATGAAAATCACCGACTACATGGTGCTTGGAATTTGTAATTTGTAGTTAGGCCGTCACAAAACTCGGTCTTGAAGTGATGGATCTCGGTAGTGGTTCTTTGAAATGAGTAGTTAAAGAAACGCTTCGTCGGAATGAAAATTATCAAGTTCGCAAAACCTGATAAAAGATAACACGATTTTATCTAAAGATATGGGAAAAGACTTTTCACAAACCTGATTTTATCTTTATGACCTGTTTTGACAGCTGTCAATGCGATGATTAAGATAGTAATATGTGCAATCGTGCAGAAATTACTAACAGCATTAAGACCTTTAACAGTTGGATATTGCATACAGAAAGTTAAAAGTCTAGAAAAAACTCTCTCAGATGAAGTTCGCAAATTATAAAGTTTTTTGAAAGATTCAGAACCATAATCAATGGATTGTCTGATAGATTGGTCAACATCTACGCGCAAATTGACACAACATCCATAGCGATTGTCAATAAACTTACGATGATTCCAAGGGCAAAGAGGAATTTTTTGAGCAAACTTTTTAGAACCTTTAATACGACAAATAAATTTATGTCGCCATCGCTTTTGTTCTTTGTCATAAAAAATTCCACGAGAAAGCATTGGAATACCGGCAATGCAGATTGGCTGGCCTGACGATGAAAGTTCAAATTCAATAGTGCAACCGCCTCTTGGATTTTTAGCGATGATTGGTTTTGCTTCTAATTCTTTAACAACGAATTCTATGTTTGGATAAGAATCATAGGCGGCATCTGCGATTACTGCGTCTATTTTTGACTTGAAAGTTTGTTTAACAGTAGTAAATTGTGGGATAAATACAGTTGAATCCCCGGTGGTATTTGGTTTGGTGATTTCTGCTATTGGTAATTCAGATATAGCGTCATTGACAATATGATTACGATAACCCCAGAAGAAATCAGGTTTTTTCTGGTCGGTATAAATTGTGTATGCACCCAACTTAGAATCGCGGTCACCTTTTAGTATTTTAGTTTTGTCATAGCGATTATTGACATAGGTTCTGAGATTGTTTTCTTTTACAGGAGCAAATACAGGGCAAGAATCACAGGAAATAAAATTAGTTGAAATTTGTTTAAGTTGGATTAGTTTTTTGACTAAATTGACACGGATTGACTGAAATAACTGATTGGGAGTAGTTCTCAGGAAGGCAGAAAACCGTTCTTTAGATGGGAAAGAATTAAAGCCACATAGTTGTGCAATTTGTGGATTATCTTTGAGTTCTCTGGATAAATCAGCAAGGGTAGGTAAACCTCGTAGATTTTTATATAACACTGCTCTAAGTAAAGCAGATTTTGAGTGAGGTTTTCTACCTGTAGTATAATTGTCTTCAGGGAAATAAACATTAGAGAAAATTAACTCAAATTTTTTAAGTTGTTCTTTTGAAGGATAAGATAAAACAAGTAAAGGTTGAAACATAATTGCCTCCATAGAGTTTTGTGACAGATGAAGTTTTTAAGTAGTTTATATGATACTAAAATAGACTGGAGGAGGCAAATTTTTCAGAAGGTGAGATTAGTTAAAATATAGTGGTTGTCACAAAACTAAAAATTGCCCTCCACCCCCATAAAAAGTGTGGAAAAAGGTAGGTTTATGATAAAATTAAAAAAGGTTCTCGTCGGTAAAATTGGCAGGAGGGCAAAAATAAAACTCACTATAAAAATCTCCGACGAGCAAATAGTTTTGTGACAGGCACCTAATATTAAAAAGGAGGAATATGACACTTTTAGTGAAAATTTTTAAAGCTGTAGCGAACGAAAAAAGGATTAAAATTTTAGAACTTCTACACAAGAAGAAAAAAGTATGTTTGCCTGAAATTAAACGTATGCTTAGGGTTTCAAAACCAAC
>JBFLWK010000187.1 GCA_040757695.1 Elusimicrobiota bacterium | reverse complement strand
CTGTCAATGGTTGAATTCTTTTTAGAATCTGTAACATAAAAACCGGAACCTTTAAAAATAATACCCACTGATGATATAATTCTGTGGACTCTTTCACTCCCGCAGGAAGCACAGGTGGTGTGATTATCTTTACTGCTCAGCTTCAACACTTCAAATGCTTCATTACATTCGTTACATCTGTATTCAAAAATTGGCATACAATCAAGTTCCTTTCTTAATTTAATTATCCCATCTATTATATATACTTGAAATTAATTGTCAAGTTCTGAGATGAATTTACTTAAAGAAAATAATATCATTTATTCCTTTTTTCTGCTGTAACTGACATTACACCTGCAAAATATTTGAGCCTCTTCAGTTTTTACCCGAAGAGGTTCTTACTTTATTTATATGGTGCATCCACTGCCTATCGTAATTTTTCTATATTTTATTTGGAACTCTCCCCCATCTTAATAACCGCACGGAGAAGATGGATGTTGTGTCCTGGTAGGAAGAAAAATAACTATATATAGATCTTCAGAAAAAGAATTAGACAAAGTATAAAAAAGGAAATGCCAATTTGTTAAAATATTAACAAAAAAACTATAGGAGGCATTTCCAATGAATATTATACAATTTAGTAAAGCGACTGTCCAGAAGCTAATAATTGAATTACAAAAAGCATATAAAAGAGGGAATAAACAGAAAATACGTAGAATATATGTCCTTATAGATTTATCTAAAAATGGTAAAATATCTGAAGTTGCAAAGGAAAATTCAATATCAAGACAAAGCGTTTATGATTGGTTAAAAGAATTTATTGTAAAAGGTTTAGATAGTCTGGTCTATAAAAAGCCATCAGGTAGAAAACCAAAATTAAGAAAAAAACAAAAGGCTCAATTAATTGAAATACTAAAAGAAAGTCCTTTAAACGCAGGATATCCCGTAGGATGCTGGTCATCGTTAATAGTTCAGCAGCTTATCATGGAAAAGTTCGGAGTTTTATATAATAGAAATTACGTATGTGAACTTTTACAAAATTTAGGATTTTCATATCAGAAAGCCCGTTTTGTGTCAGACCATCTTGATAGTGAAAAACGTCGAGTCTGGTTAGAGGAAACCTGGCCAAAAATATTAAGTTTAGCATTGGAAAGAAATAGTATGATTTTATTTGGAGATGAAGTAAGTTTTGCTCAATGGGGGTCATTGAGTTATACCTGGTCTTTGGTAGGAAAACAGCCTTTGGTAAAAACCGCAGGAAAGAGAAAAGGTTATAAATTGTTTGGAGTTATTGATTTTTTTTCTGGAAATTTCTTTTCCAAACCTCTGGAAGAAGGTAAATTTAACTCTGAAAAATATCAGACTTTTTTGGAAGAAATAATACAAAAGGCTTACAAGCATATTATACTTATTCAAGATGGTGCAAGATATCATACCAGTAGTGCCACTATGGCTTTCTTTGAAAAATATAAAAATCACTTAACTGTTTTCCAGCTTCCTTCATATTCACCTGATTATAATCCTATTGAATTTTTATGGAAGAAAATGAAGAAAAGAGCTACACATAATCGATATTTCCCTGAATTTGAAAACCTTGTCACATCTGTTGATACAGCTTTACAGTATTTTTCAACTCAAAAAGACGAGATTAAAAACCTTATGGGATTGTATATTCAAACTTTTAACGATTATATGAAATATGATACTATGTTATTGGCTGCTTAATGTCAAAAACATTATCTGAAGATCTATAGTTACAGGAGAAATAAGTCTTATTTACAGGAATCCCGGAAATGTAATTAACTGGTTAATAAACAATGAACTTAAATTACAGGGGATGGTATTGTCAAATAATGATGGAACTTCTGATGTTATTGTCAGGGAAAATGAAGAGGGGGAATGGAAAAAACTCCTTACCTGGTATGTGGAAGATAAACCCCTGAGCCAGGTTATTTTCTTTTCAAAAGATAACAGATTTCTTTACCTCACTGAT
>JBFLWK010000186.1 GCA_040757695.1 Elusimicrobiota bacterium | reverse complement strand
TTTCCACATAAGTAATAAATAGATAGTAAAATTATGATATAATAACTAAGTTATATTATAGTTTGTTTGAGGAATAATATGGCTGGTAAACCAATAAATGCAAAAATAATTAAAGGTGGCATTAATAAAGTTGAAGAAATGGTGAGACAAGAGAAAGATCCAAAGGTTAAAGAAAGATTACAAGCGGTCCTGTGGAGAATGCAAAAGGTACAACCATCAGAAATAGCAAGAAGATTAAATCGAGAACCAAATACTATTTCAAGATGGCTCACAAAATGGAATAAGCAAGGCTACGAAGGCTTATTAGACAAAACTAAACCCGGAAGGCCCACAATACTCAGCTTGGATGAACAGCAAAAAGTAATAGAAATTGTTGAGAATAGAAAACAAGGAAGAATTACAAGTAAGATTATATCTATAAAGATAAAAGAAAAATTTAATAAAGAAATATCAAAAGAAAGAGTTAGGGTTTTCCTTAATAAATCTGGCTTAAGCTGGAAAAAACCTCAAAAAGAGGACTATAGAAAAGATGAAGAAAAAAGAAAAAATTTTATTAGTGAACTAGAAAAAAAAAGTATATAAATTAGATGAAAAAACAATGATATGGTTTGCAGATGAAGTATTTTTTCACTTAGATGGCTCTTTATCATATGATTGGATGCCAAAAAATACTCGAAAAGTTATTAAAACAAATGGATCAAAGCTTAAAGATTGTGTTCTTGGAGTAATTCAACCAGAAGATGGTATTTCATTTTTTCTACAAACAGAATGGATTGATGCACTTGTTTTTTCTGCATTTTTGAACGAATTATCTAAATATTATCCGGATAATAAACATTTCATCATACTTGATAATGTTGCTTATCATAAATCAGATTTTACGCAGCATTCAAAAAAGTATTTAATTGTCTAGGTTTTAATTTCCTAACCTTATGTAAAAACTCCTGGTGAGCGGCTTCTACGCTTTTGTTTGGATATTTTTTTCTTAAGTATGAATATGCTTCTAAACAGCAAATTATATGATTTTTTTGAGCTTTCAAGCTCCTTGAAGAGCATTGATCAAGATGAAGAAAACTTTTTAAGTCTCTAAATATTGTCTCAATAACCCATCTTCGCTGATACAACTTCCAGGCTTTGACTGAATTTAGTAGTTCAAGAATATTGGTTAATATGTATCGATCACCGTTTTTGATGATTTGTACTGTATGATTAACCTTTTTAAGCTTACCAAATCTGCCATTTGCACCTAAAAATTTGTAATCCTTTATATGCATTTTCTTATATATAATTTTCTTATCATCACCGGTTTTGCATTGGTTTTCCAGCTCATTTAGTTCTGTATTGAATATTCTTTTACCATTAGCAAGTGTAATGTATTTCCACTGAAACTTTTCAAGTAAATTTAATGTCTCATGAGCATTATACCATTTATCAAATATTACACATTCAGGGGATAAATTATTTTCTTTAAGCTTAATTAAGTATTCTCTAATTAGTTCATTTTTTGTTTTAACTCCTTTTTGCCATATTATTATATCTAATATATCGATCTTTTCTTTATATACATATATTACAAGAATGAAACATAGGCCCCAAACTACTTTATTATCTGATGATGAATATACATAACTACAATTTTCAATTATTTTGCTATATTTTTTGGGTATAACTGTGTCATCAAAAATAATTACGCCTTTTTTAGGTAGCTTTTTAAGGTTAGTGCTACATTTTAAATTTGCTTTAATCAGAAATCTTGTCAATTTATCATGGCTTGTAAAAGGTAAACTTTTTGCACCTTTTACACAATTAAACTTGCCTTCTTGACCCAAGAGTGCTAATCTATAGGAATTCTTATTATACATGTTCTTATACTATCAGATTGTTCACAAGAACAAAAGGGGTATAAGAACTTTTTTTAAGCTTTTATTTTAAATTGCGTAATTCCTGTTTTAAACACAAAGGATTAAAAAGGTTCTTTTAT
>JBFLWK010000185.1 GCA_040757695.1 Elusimicrobiota bacterium | reverse complement strand
TTATAGCTTCTGACTGATAAAACAGGACCGAGCAAGTGCTCGGTCCTGTTTTATTTGAAAAATACGCCCCTAAATATATCTTGAGTTTGACAGTTGGTTTTTTACGAATCCTTGTATAGCAAGGAAAAGAACCAGGTTGGTTCAAAATCGTTTTCACTACACATCTTAAAAATGCTCTGGTATAGCCACTTTAGGAGGTATTTTTACTTTCACTCCTCTCAAAATATCATTTGCTAATCCCTCAACAGGTGCCCTAATATAAAAAATCTGATTTTCAATAATTACCTCGGAAAACTGTAATGATTGCAGAGCAGCTCTTATCTTATCCGGAGAGTATGGAATATTATTACTCTTAAGTTCGATCTCCAGAGTTCTTTCAAGTAGAAATGCGATAAAACAAAGTACAATATGTCCTTTTATTCTATTAGGAGAAGAATGATACATCGGCCTGGTTTCAAGATGGGATTTAAAAATCCTAAAAGACTCTTCCACTCTCCAGAGCTGATGATAATACTCTAAAAGCAACTCTGGACTATTAAGTGCAGAATTAGTTTGTATTGCATAAAATCCATCCCATTTTTCATCTATTTCTATTTTTTCCTGATTCAGCTCTATATCCTCATCCTTTGTGGTAATAGTTATATATTTCATAGCTCCTCTCTTTGAGATTAATTTTGCTGTTCCACTCTCAAGTTTCTTTATAGCTTTTTCAATCAGTCTTTCCCTATCGTGTTTATCTTTCTTAGCCCTTTTCTTAGACCAAGAGCATATTAATTTTTCTCCATCTATTTTTATTTCTTTATATTTAAAAACGTCTTCTTCTTCCACCTGGAGTTCAATATAATTATCAGGATTTAATATTTTCTCTTTTATTTTTTCTGATTTGTTTCTCATCCTGGCTCCGATAATGTATTCATAGCCACTGTCTTTTATAGTTTTTATATTGGCCTTTGATAGCATCGCCTGGTCTGCAATAAGGATTATTTGATTAATATTAAATTTATATTTCATTTTTTCTATTGCATCTTCAAGAGTATGTCCTTCAAATTTATTTCCTGCATAGATATCAAAACCAACAGGCCTTCCTTCCAGATCTACTATTAAGCTTAGCATAATCTGAACTTCATTGAATTTACAATCTTTGCTATATCCAAAGGCTCTCAAAATATCGCTGTGAACACTTTCAAAATGTAAAGTGGTAACATCATATAAAACAACATCTACAGACATATTGAATAAATCCCTGTTTTTATCGAATATATGTTGTTCTATTTCTTCTTTATGGTCTGCTAAAAAGTCAAGAGCTCTATAAAGGTGCTGGAGTTCTATTTCCTCTACTCCAAAATACTTTGCCTGTTCTTCATATGTCTTCAATTTACTTTTAGGCTCTAATAATCTATCAACTAACATTAAAAATACTGTAGAAAAGATGTCAAATTTTATCTTACTTTCTTGCAATAGTTGCTTAAATATTCCTGGGAAATCAAATATTTTCCATAATTTTTTGATTACTCTAACAGCTCCCCAGTTTTTCCTAAATTTTTCTTCTGCCGTATTTATATCAAGTAATTTTTCATCTCCATTACAGAATTCTATTAAAGATAAAGCAAGTTTTCTTATTTCTTTTTTGTTAATCTTGTCAATACGACCGAAAGAAGCTATATTTTTATGCCTTGTCTTACCTTTATCTCTGTAACTTTTAACTATATTCAAATAATGATTACCTTTAGACTCTATAGTTCTTAAAAACATAATATTTACACCATGAATATTATATCATTTAAATTATATCAAGTAAAGTTATTTTTAAAATATATTCTTAAAAAGTTTTCACTACATTTTGAGGGAATGAAAAATCTATATTTAGATTTCATGCGGGTTTGTGAGGTATAAATTTGGATTTTTTAGCTTATTCTGTCAAACTCAAGACCAACAGCCCTGACAGTGCCGATTGTTATACCGGCTTTCGCATTGTTAAAAGCGCCTTG
>JBFLWK010000184.1 GCA_040757695.1 Elusimicrobiota bacterium | reverse complement strand
GCATTTGTCATAAGTGTATCATTTTTATACGGTTGTGTCAAGGGCATTTTATTATCGGTAAAATATAAATTTATAGCCGTTTTTCAGGTCGAGGTTCTGACAGATTCCTTCGTAGGTTATAATAATACTTCCATCTTTTATATTCTTTTCAATCGCATCAGTTATATTTTCCAGTATACTATTTCGCATATGCAAAGGTTTTACAGCTCGCAAGGAACCAGACACACCCCAAGATAATGAAACGAGAGTAGTTATAGATAAAAGAGCGATTCTATAATTTTTACTTAACTGATTGATAAAGTATACTGCGGCTAAAGTATAAATTGGAAAAGTTGGCAATAGAAATCGCATTGATTGTGGGTCGGTCGGCCAATAATATGCCATATAGAGTAATGTTAACGCAACTGTTGATGATAATAAATAAACGGTTGTAGATCTCGTCTCTGAATTTTTTAATAAAATAACAAATCCAATTATACTCAATGGGAATAATATCCCCATCCCGTCAGTTACAAGCTTTACAAGAAATGGAATGAAGTGCTCAATTAGATAATTGAAGCCGAACAACGCTGCAGGAGCATTGGAAAACCCATAACCTGTTACCCAGAATTTACCAAACGCGATTTGATTACGTATAGCCAAAGGCAACAGGGGTATTAGAATACCAAGGACTATTGAAATGAAAGTTCTCTTAGATATTTCCCTTGAAAAAAATAGCCAAAGTATGTAACAACCGAAGCTAAAGCAAAGAACAAACTCTGCATAACGAATTGTAGGAACAATGCCGATTGCTATTCCTGCTGATATCCCGTAAACCCCGTAAGAAACCAAAGGTCTTACGGGGTAAATTGTCTTTATTAATAATAGCAATGCGAGAAGGAAGAAAAAAATCAATGAAATATGTGAACCACCCCACAATGCGTGTTCATTGTAGAAAGGGTTGATTGCAAGGAAGAATGCGGCAACCAAAGACCAATTATTGGAAAGCCAATTTTTACATAGGAAGAAAAAAACCAGCAGACTGATTGACGCCAATATCGGATTTATCAAAAAAGTAGAATTTGCTCCAAATAGTCTATAAATGATAGCAATCAAACAGGGGAATCCTAGTGGGAAAGTCGTAAAATACTTCTGTTCATCAGCGCTATGCCAATGTGGTCCAATGTATTGAAGGTTGTTTTGAGGTATAAAATAAGAATGACTATACTTGGCGATTATTTTTCCCTGCGCAAAATATCCTTGTGCATCTGGAGTTGAAATAGCAGGAGAGAAAAAGTAAAGCAAAAAAATAAAATGAAATATACATAGTGCCAATGTAAGTATTATAGGAATAGACCTATAAAAATTCTCTGTTTTCATTACTTTACCTTACTTCCTTAAGAAATTCAGATACTACTGAAACAAATTCATCAGGTTTTTCATTAAATGAAAAATGACCTGCATTTTTTATAATATGGAATTGTGAATAAGCCACAATAAATACCACATACTCCTGCCAGATTTTTTTCCTTTTTTAAACTCATATTAACCATACCACCTCTTTAATATTCTACAGCATAGAAAAGTAATCCACGGAGATGGCTCTTTTTTATTAGCAAAATCCCAATTTTTGTAATGCATGAACATAGATGTTGGTATAAACCGTCCCTGCTCATCCTGCGAGTGCTCTATCCACTCAACTAATTCTTTGACTAACTTTTCATTTCTTACAAATTTAAAACGAGTTAACACCTCTGCTAAATACAATGCATTATACCATATAAAGGGATATTTTAAGGTCCAGAAACGTTTAGAACGACCAAAATAATAGATAGTTTTTCCATACTCATAGTGGAATTTAAGCGGATGATAGGCATTTTGAGCATAGAGCGATTCTTTTAGTTCTGGAACTTTTGAGAACACTTCAAGCGCCATTAGTCCAGCCATTGGGCATCCCACCTGTAATTTTTTAAATAGACCTTCAACAAAAAAATAGTGGCAGAACCATCCTTGTTTGTTAGTCCATTTCTTTTTCAATTCTTCAACAGCTTTT
>JBFLWK010000183.1 GCA_040757695.1 Elusimicrobiota bacterium | reverse complement strand
AATCGTTGACCCGATGAAAAGGGGATTATGACCTTGCAACTTACTTTCTGGCGAAATATATTCCACTATATCTCAGAATCGTTGACCCGATGAGAGCACTCTCAGATAAATAAATTGAGAGTGGCATAGATAAAGGGTTTTGAAAAAGTTTAGTAAAAATTAAAAATAAAACATATGATAATGTAAAATATGTGAAGTAAAAAGTTGCCAGTCAGATGTAAAAACTTGAAGAAAAAATTCTGTCCCTGAAAAAAGACAAAGTTATCCCGTTACATCAATCTCTCAAAAATATTAAGTTCTAATCTCAGTAAAGGCCTTACTGCATTTCGATTTTTTTGAGAATTAACTCTAAAATCTGCTCTTTAGTGAGACCTTTAGTTTCTTCTTTATATATAGCTTTCTTATGTTCAATAATAGAAATAAGATATAACCGTATAATCCTGTGAGCCCTTGATTTACATAGTGCCCTTTCAAGAGGATAAGCAAACTTTTTGGCAGAATTGGAGCGTTCCGTTGCAGTTCTTTCTTTATAAAGTTCTTTGTATCGTTTAGAGTCTCTCGGTATAACAGGAAAAATTCTGAGGTTGCTTTTAATAGAAACATGAACAGTGGGAGATAAGACCGTATCAGGTTCGCACAGAACCTTGAGAGGACATTCTTCGGGATAGGCAATATAAATACGTTTATTATCTCTCTGAGCAGCTTTTTTTACAGGACAGCAATAGAGATGTCTTTTCTTACGCGGATTATAGCCGTGATATCTCATGGGAAGTCCGCCTTTACAGATAGGCACTCCATTTTCAGAAAATTTAATACCTCTTATAGTAACTTTTTCTCCTCTTTTATTTAAAGGAATAGCTACAGGTATATTTTTCTGAAAGAAATAATCATAAATTCCCATAGCGTCATGACCTTTATCAAAACTGGCTCCTGTAATAATTGCAGGGAAATCATGTTCTTTAAACAGTTTGAGCATTCTATCAAAGGATTTAAGAGAAAGTGTATAGTCAGTTTCCGAAGCAGGGCCTATAAAGATATGGAGCGGTAAATTATGTTTTGAGGCAAAGTTGCAGATTTGATAAAATTTATCACCAAAATAGAAACGCTCGTTATAAGAGTCATATCCCCAATCTGCATCAGGGTCTTTGTAGAGTCTGTCACAGCCACATTTCTTAATACCCTGTCTGAAACATCTACAGGTTGGTTTACCATTTTCATTTGCTCCGCTTTTTATACAGGAACCATCTCCTGATACATCAAGTTTTTCTATATCTCCAAGTAGCCCTTTTTCATAAGATGGTTTTATTGCTATTGACATAAAAATATCTTCAAGTCTTTTGAGCAGGTCTTCCTGTCTTGCTTCATCAGTATGTTTCAGGAGAAATTTTGTCAGTTTATCTGTTACCAGGTCGTTTTCATCATAGTCCTGCTGCTGTTTTTCTTTTTCTGCCTTTTGTAGTTTTTCGTTCCTGAGGTTTCTTCTGTGTGTGCCTTTATCAGATTGACTGGGTTTTTCTATATGACAACAGGGTTTCTTATATGGGCCATCCTGGAGACGGTAAATAAAGTTATAAAATGTTCCTGTTGATGGGGTATCATCTGGTTCCCATTGACATAATACGGCGAGAATTTCTTCTCTTTTCAGTCTTTTGGAAAATTCCGTTATGCCTGTTTCATTTAGTGCTGTCATTAGTAATAATGAACGAAAGATTTTTACCGGATCTTTGTGTGGACGTCCTCTGCTTTTCTCGGCATAAAGGGAGTTTAAAATTTTTTCTACAGGTTTTAGATTTAATTCAAGGAAAATAAGAACTTCTTCCGAATATGAATTTAGTTTTTGGATGTTATCAGGGTTGTTTTTCAGATAATCCTTGATTAACATTATTTATCACCTCCATTCCTATATATGGAGGTATCTTTCTTTTTTGTAAAGAAGGGATTTTTATCATTTTTATTGAACTTTTATCTCGATTTTGATTTTTTGAGAGTTAAAATTTTCACCTGGAGAATGGATTTATTTTGATTCTCAGAAAATATTTCATGTAAAATTCATACGGACTTGTATTTTTTGAGAATGCTCC
>JBFLWK010000182.1 GCA_040757695.1 Elusimicrobiota bacterium | reverse complement strand
TAGATGACGAAGAAGACAAAAAATATGGTTTTGACAAACGCGGTACAGAACTTCCTGAAAATATACAAGATAAAGAACAACGTATTAAGAAAATGAAACAGATTGTAGAACAATTAAAACAAGCACGCCAAAAAATCAAAGAATCAGGCAAAAAGAAAATTAACTTAACTGACGAAGATGCACAATTTCAGAAGACTTTAGGGGACGGAGTTGAAATGGTTCACTTACGAGCAACACGAAAAATGGATTCCCGATTAAGGCATTCGGGAATGACAAAGGAAGCAGACCAAGGGTCTGCAACTACAGCAACATCTCGGGCTTACAATGACATCAACACTGTTATCTGTGAAAATCTGTGTTAATCTGTGGTTTGTATTTTCTTTAAGAATTTTTGGGGTGTGATAGCAAGGTTATTCCAAACCAAATGCGAGTTTTAATTTTAGGTCTATTTCTTTTTGAAGAGATGGCGAAACCTTGCCCAATCGTCTTAGAATTTTTGTTCTTTCAAGTGTTAGAATTTTGCCGGTTTTGAATACAGATGTTTTCTTTAAACCTGTAAATAAAAAATCAGGATGAGTTTGTTCCAGTAATAATTCTTGTTCCGGTATGTGTTCGGGCACAATTGATGAGATAAACATTACAGTTACATCAATATCATTATTAACGGAAATAACCAGGGATGGTCTTACTTTTGCCGATAATAAATTGGTAAACGGGAATGGGACTAATACAATATCACCTTTTGAGATTGGCATTTTAGATGGGTTCTCCGTCTCTGATTGTGTAGATATCTTCTTGCTGATTTTTAAGAAAATAAAAACTTTTGCTTTTTTCAGCGACAACTGCTATAGATTTTGTCTGGATTTCATCTTCTTCAATAACAAGTTTTACTTTTTGATGTTCTGGAAAAGCAATTTTACTCAGTGGTCTAAAAACGCCGTTTTCAAAAATTGCATTGATTACTTTACTCATAACTTCACCTCCGAAAAAATTATAACAAAAAGACTTTAGGGGACGACTTTAGGGGACGGAGTTGAAATGGTTCACTTACGAGCAACACGAAAAATGGATTCCCGATTGAGGCATTCGGGAATGACATATCAGGACGCAGATTTGCGCAGATTATCAGGATTTTAAGTATCCAGACATTTCTGCGAGAATCAGCGTCCAAAAAAAACCATTCGGGAATGATAAACAGCGTACGACAGTTGAGATTGCTTCGGCTATGTCTCGCAATGACAAACGATGGACAGATTGCTACGGCTACACCTTGTAATGACAATGAAAAAAAGCAATTGTCCACAGAAAAAATAAAATAGACAGAAAAATCGCTAAAAGTCCTGTTGTTATAATATCAGGATTTTTTTATTGCAATTTTTTGGATTTTAAGTATAATAAATCAAATGGAAATTATAGACAACAAAATTAGTAAAAGCGAACTTGCAAAAAATTTTTTAAATTATTTCAAAACAGTTACCAAAATGGTTGTTGATATTGAAAAAGGGATAATCGCAGTGGATGCGGAACTTCACGCTGATTTGGAAGCGCTACTTTTGGAAAACGGTTCTTTACAAGAAAACCTGTGGGGAATAAATTTATATCCTTATAAAGATAAAAATGATTTTATACAATACACGGCACTCATAAATATTCGTCCATCTATGGATAATCGCTCTATGGAAATTGAAAATCCGGAAATACGGGAAAAAATCAGAAATATCGTAGACAAACTGATTGACTATGATTCTTAAATATCATAAAACATTAACAGTTGAAAAATGGGCGCAGTTTCCCTTAAATAAACAATTGCTGATGATTGCCAACGAATTAAACAGGGCAAAAAACTGGATTATCAAAAACGATTCTGAAGAGGTTAGAAACTGTTATGAACGAGCGTTTGAACTGATTGATTTAACCCTGTCCGTTCCGACGAGCAGGAATCTTTTAAGAGAGCTTTTAAGATTCAGAGAATTGCTTGCGGAATCGTATCTAAAAAAACGAAACGATGCTGAAACGAACCGAAAACTTTTTGAAGTTTTGTTGATGTTGAACAAGGATAATTACAATCTGCTGACCGGAGGAGTAAAATGAGTGTGCCAAGAAAGTTCCTT
>JBFLWK010000181.1 GCA_040757695.1 Elusimicrobiota bacterium | reverse complement strand
ACCAACGATTAAAAGGACCGATATAAAAAAACCGCTGAATGATTTAATCAATGTCGGCTGCTCATTTGTAGAAAGAAAAAAGAGATTAAAAATTCCAGTAGAATAGTAGGAGATATTGCTTAAAAACTCGGCAAAAAAGTTTTTGTTTAATTCAGCATAATATGACGACGGTTGCCACCATATCAAAAGTGGTAATGAGAACAATGCAACAAACAGTGCAAAACAAGATGCACTCGTAAATTTTCTTTTCAGAATAAGATACAGCAGTAATGACGCAGGAACAGTGAAACCAATAGTTCTAATATACGCAGGGATTATTGAGACAATAGCGAGGATAAAAATTGGTTTTAAATAGTTTTCCGCTATTTTAAAGTTATCCAAATAAATAAAGATAATTATAGTGTATAATAGATAAATACTTTCAGACATTACAGATGTTGAAAACACCATAGTTAAGGGATGGAATAAAAACAGAAATAGAACAAGAAAAATTAAATCCGTTTTTGTTGTTTTCCAATATGAGTGAATTAGTAGACCTGATAAGAGAACTGCGAACATTGATATTGATTTTAGAAGTAACAAATTGCTTCCAAAGATTTTTAAAAAGATGCTGATAAAAAAAGGAAATAACGGTGGATATTGAGCATATGGCTGTGAAAAGATTTTTTTTGCAATTAGTATGTAAGTAGCATCGTCGCTGAAATAGCCTACATAATTATAGTTTAGGCATAGCAGGTAAAAAATCGTTGCTATTAAAAACACACTAATTATTTTCACTTTTTCTATTTTCATAAAGTGATAAATATAAACTTTGCTGTTGTGAGACCATCAAATCAATATCAAATTCTTGAACCCTTTTTTTTGCCTCTTCTGAAAATTTTTTTCCTAAATCAGAATTATTTAACAATCTTAAAATTCGTTCTGCCATTTTTTCTGTTTCATGTGGCTGAACAAAAAAGCCAGTAAGCCCTTCCTGAACAATCTCTTTTGTGCCATCAATATATGTTGCTACTACAGGTTTGCCTGAAGCCATTGCTTCCACGATTGTTCTCGGTAGACCCTCCCATAGCGAAGTTAAAACAAATACATCAAAAATTTTCATAAATTCATTTACATCCTGTCGCCAGCCAGTAAGAATAAAATTTTTTTCCAGTTGTAATTTCTTAATCTCAATCTCAATCTTGTTTCTCAGCACTCCATCACCTACAAGTATAAATTTTGTATCCGGTTTTTCATTACAAACTAATCTTGCTACTTTTACAAAATCAAGCGGCGCCTTTTGTGGCTTAAAACAGGCAACCATTCCTACAACATTTTCGGTTGTTATTCCAAATTCTTTTTTCTTCTTCTCAATCTCAATATCAATCTGATAATTGTTCAGTTTTATGCCACTTCGTATAACAGTATATTTTTGTTCAATACCAATTTTATTTTTTAACCCTTTTGAAATATTCTCATTTGAAACAGCGATAAGTTTGTCTGTAATTTTTGAGGTTAATCGTTCAACAAAAATAAAAACTTTTCTTACAAAATAATTTTGATAATCATGGAAACCAAACCCGTGAAATGTATGGATGATTTTTGTGTAATGTGTAATGTGTAATGTGTAATGCAAAATCAAATTATTAAGCCAAGCTGCCCAGCGGGCTAAGATACCAGCTTTGGAGGAATGTGTATGAACGATATCTGGCTTTTCTTTTTTTATAATTTTGTAGATTTTCACAAATGCTATGAAATCATAAACCGGGCATATCTCACGAATGAGTTCATTTACGAAATATGTTTTTATATTTTGAGTTTTGTTGTCAAGAAAACCACCTTTCCCGCATATCAAAATTACATCAAATTTATTCTTGTCTAAATGTTCGCAGGTATAAAGCGTATTTTCCTGTGCACCTCCGAGTTCTAAAAGTGTAATGATATGTGCAACCTTTATCTTAGCCATATACATATATTTTATTAAATTTTAGGATTTTGTAAAGAGGAAGCGAAAAAAATTTTAGCGAGGCAACCCCGGATGTTTTAATTTGTCAGCAAGTTGTTCAAGTTCGGCAAGAAGTTCAGATTTGTTTGGATTGTTTTTTAATTGTGTAACAAGCCCTTTTATCTTTTCACAGATTTCTTGACGATGGCTACGATAAGTAAGTCGGTCTTCCT
>JBFLWK010000180.1 GCA_040757695.1 Elusimicrobiota bacterium | reverse complement strand
CGGCTCGGTCATAAATTCGGTCAAAACGATGATACCGTTTTGTCCCATTTATGTCCCGCCGATGATAAATAGACCTTGTGAATATCCCATAAATTGCCAATATCCGTAAGGACTTGTGAAATCCGCTGACGGCAAGTGGTGAAAAGACAACAGCATTCATTTAACAGCAAAGCCAACGGCCTATGTTTAATGGAACAATACGAAGTTTTTCATCGGGCGAGATTTTTTCTGCTCAGTCAGTTTTTTATAGACGAGATTTTACATAAGGTGTTTATCACTCAAACGCCGTGATGGGCTTTCTATTAAAACAAGAAACAAAAAGCAAGAAGCAAGAAGCAAGAAGTCAGAAGCCAGAATCCTGCATCTTGCATCTTACATCTTGCATCTTTCTTCTTACCTGTCGCAATTTACCGTCTGAAAACCTTGCACTATCAGGAGGGAAGGGCGATGGAAAAGTCAAAGTGGGGCGGTGATAAAAACGGACTTGGACTTTACGAAATGATGACAGCACCATCAGAAATTGTAAGCAAAGTCATTGACGCACTAAAAAATAACGAGCCGAAACTTGCTTACGAGTTGCTTGGCTTAAACTATCAAGGGGGCGAAAATGTTAGAGTGTAAAAATTGTGGGAATGAAGTAAGTTTAACTGGTGTAGGAACATTAAGTCAGCAACTTGGAATATGCCCCGTCTGTGGCTACGAGCAACCAGACACCGATGTGGACGATAGTTTGTTTTTTGATTTGGTAAAATTGAACTCACCAGTAGACGAACTTGACAGGATAAGAAAAAGTCCAGTAAGAACCGAGCGAGACTTAAAATTGAAAGTAGAGGAAGTTGTTATCAGGGTTGCTTATTGTGTCTATAAATCCGCACTGAAAAAATACTCTGCGGAGTTGTCGCAAAATCAAAAGAAAAATCCTTGTATAAGTGAGGGGGTAAAATGTTCGGCAGATATTTTGAATGTGTAATACCGTCGGAAAATAAAAATAAGTTTTACAATGTCCATCTGAAAAGAACTGATACAGGAATTTTTTATGTGTTTTGCGGGTATGGTAGAAAAGGCAAAACCTTTATCACGCAGGACAAATTTTTTGGCACGGATTTTAATTCGGCATTGACTTATTTTAATAAAATCGCAAAAACCCGACTGGCTCACGGATATAAAGAAATCCATTTTATCCCTGTTGCCGATATTCCATATAATCAAGAGACCGACGAGCACTATAAAGAGCGATGCAGAGAAATAGAGGCGGGGCTGAACAATCCGCTTTTGACAGGCGGAACAAAATTAACTCAAAATGATGTTGACGCTATTCGGAGGGCGGGGTTATGATAAATTTAATTGTATATGAGCCGACGGAAAGGTTTCTTAATTTCTTAAATACACATAATTATTCTTACGAGTATGAACCTGACGCTAATATCATAGATGTTGATAATTACCAGCACGGAAGTTTCAAGGGAGTAATAGGATGTAACGCAAAGGCATTTATTGATGGAAAGTGGGTATCAATATGACGGAATCGGTCAAGCCTCTTTACAAAAGGCGGTTTTTTAAGCCTCACGGCACAATACCTTCCGCAACAGAAAGACAGATGAACTACATAAAATACCTTGCACAGAAAAACGAGCAAGATGTAAGCGATTTAATACAGCAGAGGTTAAACATCAAAGAAGCAAGTGCGGTGATTACTGCACTTTTAGAAATGCCTGTCCCCGAATGTCTCTATCGGGGGTCGTAATTTACTGCTTGGTATCCTTGTATCAATATGAGAACACTTATTAAAAAATACGCTGTGTGGAAACATAATAGAATAATCAAAATGTCTGATGATAAACAAAAACTCATTGACTACATCAATTCGCTCCAGGTGATTGACAAAAATAAGGTATGGTTAGCAAGGAACGAGTTCTGGGGCTGGGTAGGTGAACCGATGGGAGCAAGGCACGATGAAAAAACTGTATAACTTTTTTTATATGTTGTTAGCAAAAGCAAAATACAAAGCCAAGCACTCTGCAATTTTCAACTTGTTTTTCGCTTTTGATTTGAAGTATTTGCTGATACCAAAAGTAAGGCGAGAATTTGTATTCGGTTTGAGACGATATATTTCAGAGGATTTGTGGAGGTAGTTTTTTGTTTGACTTTTTGCTGTAAAAATGTAAAATAATATTTAAGGAAACAACGGATATGGGAAAGAAAAATATCG
>JBFLWK010000179.1 GCA_040757695.1 Elusimicrobiota bacterium | reverse complement strand
ATCAAGAAAATGATAAAAAGTCATTAATGGATGACTGTATAACATTCTGGGGCCCGAATATTTCATAATATCTTTTATTTTAAATCTCATATCCTCCCTGTAGCAATGGACACTGCATCTATTACCTGAGTTTCGTTTTTTGAGAAAATAAAAATGTAAAAAGCTATATCTAGCAACTTTTTGAAGGTAAAAATAGTGTAGTGTTAACTAAAAAGTAATTTGACACTTTACAAATACTATGTTATTATAATATAGTAGTGTTAGCAAGAAGGTGTCTAATATGAGCGAACATATTTATCAAAAAAGTATTAAAGGTAAAACTTATTATTATCTACAAAGTACCTGGCGTGAAAAAGTAGACCAGTCAAATAATGGTAAGCATAAAGGAACAGGACGCAGCCGGGTTCGCACCAAGTCAAAATATCTTGGAACAGAAGAGGATATAATAAAAAAATTAACAGAGAACCGAGAACCAATAGAGGCTCATTCATTAGAATTTGGTCTTGTGGGAGCGACCTATCAAACTGCATTAGATATAGGACTTGTGGATTTACTCAAAGAGCATATAAAAGGAGAACGTTTTGGAATAGAAAGATGGAAGTTCTTTTTATTAACAATAATTAACCGACTGCAGAACGCTACAAGTAAAGAAAGTATGGGAAAGTGGGTTGAGAAAACTATATTACCTCAGATAATAGATTTCGAGCCGAAAAAAATAAATAGCAAGAATTTTTGGACTGTAACAGAAGATATAATAAATGAAAGAGAACTTAAAAAGAAACGTCAGGAGAACCCGGAATTATTGGAAGAACTCTTTGCTGGAATAGAAGATGAGATATTTCAGAAAATAGAGGAGCAATTATTTATTAAAATATGTAAAGATTTTGAGGTAACCAGTGATGTATTACTGTATGATACGACTAATTTTTTTACATATATAGAAGAGCCAGCACGTTCAAAGCTTGCCCTTACAGGTCATAGTAAAGAAGGAAGACACAACAAGAAACTGATAGGACTTGCAATGTGTGTCGATAAAGAGTTTGGGATACCAATGTTTTATCGCATTTACCGTGGCAATAGTCATGATAGTAAAACTTTTTCAGGTATTATTGACAAAATGATAGAACAATTAAGTTTAGGATTTAAGCAGATAAAGGAAATGGTTTTAGTAATGGATAAAGGCAATAATAGCAAAGCAAATTTCAAGGCTTTGAAAGGAAAAATAAAATGGGTAGGAAGTCTTGTCTTGAGTCAATTCTCTGACCTTGATAATTTGCCTTTAAATAAATACGCTGACACGTGTGAGGGGTTTTTATATTATCGGTGTAAACGTGAAGTTATGGGCATAGAAAGCTCTCTGGTATTAACGTATAATAAAAAATTAGCTGCTAAACAGAACCATAGCCTTTCAAATGGAATAGAGAAATTAATAAAGAAAATACAGTTAACCTGGTCTGAATATAAAAGAAAAGTAAGAGAAGTTCCCAGTAAGATAAAAAATATACTAAAAGAAAGCCATTATGGTAATTTTCTTAATGTTAGCTGTCAGGCGGGTAAACCGGTATTTTCTTTAAATACTTCTATAATTGAAGAATATAGGAAAAGTTTTGGCAAAAATTTATTATTTTCCTGTGATGTGGCTGCAGAAACTTCATGGATTATTACGCAATACAAAGCTAAATCAAAAATTGAGGATGATTTTAAACTCATTAAAGCTCCGGACTTAATCCGGTGGAGACCTATTCGGCATTGGACTGATACTAAAATTAGAGCTTTTGGATTTTGCTGTATTATGGCACTTGTCCTTATTAAAATTATGCAACTAAAAGCAGCCAGGGCTGATATGGAGATGAGTGCTGCAGTATTAAAACAGGAGCTTTCAGATCTTCGCCAGACTATCATGATTTATGATGATAAAACAGCACATACTAAAATTACTCAGGCCAGTTCCATACAAAAAAGGTTATCGGAGGTTTTTAATCTTAACACAATAGAATCGCAGTTAACCATACACAAAATAACATAAATTTTCTTTTAAAATCAAGGATTTCTTAATCTTAATTATGATTAAAAACGAAACTCAGGTTTAATAGTTGATTTTTTTATCTAAATTCAACACTCCTTATATGTAATCCTTTATCGTTTTCCATATTATTTTCTACCGTAAGGGTACTACTTTTTATACATTATAATGTATTGCACAACTTATT
>JBFLWK010000178.1 GCA_040757695.1 Elusimicrobiota bacterium | reverse complement strand
AGAATTTTTTGCAATTCTGTTAGTTTTTATTATATGGTTCTTTTATAACTATAAAGATTTTTTTTTACAAATTATTAATAACCCCCAAGACAATAATATCACAATCTCATGGAGAAGGGAAATATTCCCTTTACAATCGAAGGTAGCTTTAACATGGATATCGGCTTATTTGAGTAATTATTTATTTTTACCACTTTTGTTTACTTACCGTGGGCCAGTTGAAGCCGGGAAAATGGGTGTGAGCATGAGGATTAGTGAAATTGTTTTTTTAATAAGCATTGCATGGATTAATACTAAAGCTCCTAAATATGGATCATTGATAAACCAAAAAAAATATAATGAGCTAAATAAATTAGCATTGAGAAGCTCGATACAAGCTGTAATAGTTGGCATTGTATGTTCAATTGGTGCTGTGTTTGTTATTTCCATTTTGAATATCTATAAGCAAGATTATGGTTCAAGGTTCTTGAATTCTGGCATAATTGCTGTTCTGTGTCTATCAAGTTTGCTCAATGTAGTTATGTCATCAATCGGAAGTTATTTAAGAGCACACAAAAAGGAACCTATGATGATCTTATCTATAATACTTGCGGTTCTAATTTCTATAAGTAATTCGTTGTGTTCAAAATATTTTAATGCTGATATTATGGCTATTTCTTATACGTTGATTCTCTTATTTATTGGTATGCCATTTTCTTTTATGATATTAAGCAAAAAGAAAAAGGAATATCAATTAATACGTTAAATTTTCGTATTTACTGAAGAGGCACGATGATTAAATTATCCATATGCATTCCTACTTATAACAGAAGTTCCTATCTAAGAAAAATTTTAGAATCGATTGTAAGTCAAATTGCGAATAATGCCATAGAGGTAATCATATCAGATAATGCTTCAACCGATGATACTAAAAGGATCGTAGGTGAATATGCAAGCCAATATCCTTTTATACATTATTACTGTAATGAACAAAATATTGGGTTAGATAAGAACACATTATTAGCAATGAATTACGGTAAGGGTGATTACATTTGGCTTTGTTCAGACGACGATGTTATAATTAATGGGACTGTCAATAAAGTTATGCAAACTATTGAAAAATGTAATCCTAAATTTATTTATTTAAATCATGCGGGTTTTACTGATGGTGAAAATTGGTGGAGTGTATTAGAAAGAAATGATGATAAGAATGATACGATATATTCATCGGGGGAAAAAATGGTTTTGGATCATAGAATTAGTCATTTTACAGCTTCTATATTTCATAGAGTGTCGATACAAAAGTATGTAGAAATGGTCAAGGAATACACTGAACAAGACTATGGGCGTGGTTACGCATTTGTTGTTATTGCAAATCATTTAATTTTATCTGAGCCAGGTCCCTTCGTATATATTGGTAAGGTTTGTGTGGCTGTTAGAAACCCAATGGAAGTAGATTATAATCCCGTTCTTATTATTATTGTTGATTCTGCTCGATTTTATCAAAGTCTGCAAAAGAAGAGTCTAATTTCCACTAAGACTGAAAGATATATTGTTCAGTGGTTTATAAAAGGATTGTATCGATTTATAATACCAATGCGTTGTCAAAATGATCCACAGTATACTAAGGAATATGAAAGATGGATATTTAAACTGTATAAAAAATATCCTCTATTTTATATTTATATGTTTCCATTCATGATATTCCCACGCTGGATGTTGTTGATTTTATATAATAGTGCTAGAGGATTAAAGAAAATAAAAAAGAAATTAAAAGCAAATTTTGATTTATGATTAAACTTTCTATTTGTATCCCAACCTATAACCGTGCGAAATATTTAAAAGAAAATCTTGCCTTTTTGGTGCCACAGATAAAAAATAAAAATAATGTCGAAGTTGTTGTTATCGATAATGATTCAGAAGATAATACGAATGAAGTTGTAGAAGAATATGTCCAAAAAAATAAAAACGTTAGATATTGTAAAAATCCAACTAACTTAGGTTATAGTGGAAATCAACTGAAGTGCTTTGAATACGCCCAAGGTGAATATTGTTCGATACTTTGTGATGATGATGTTTATTTGGATGGGTGTGTAGAACTAATTTTAAAGCACATAAGTAACAAATATGTATTTCTAGCCCTAAACTACTGCGCGTTTATTAAAGATCCCCTGACACCGTATAAAATTGATTTTGCTCCTAAGAAAGATGTAGTTTTTAAAAGGGCATATGATATTATGAATTATCCTTCAGTGGGGCATTTCTCGGGTTTTATTTTTAATACTAACG
>JBFLWK010000177.1 GCA_040757695.1 Elusimicrobiota bacterium | reverse complement strand
GTTAACGAAATTGAATAAAAAGTAAAAAGAAAAATAAAGATATCAACAAAACAACAAGAAAGTTGCAAAAAGTTGTAGGCCGTCGCTACAAGATATTAACAAAAAAATATTTTTTCAGTAGACTCTACTTATTGCGTTTGTACTAAAACCATGAGGTATAACAAGATTATTGTAAGAAATTGTCACTTTAATAATAACACTGTTTGCTGTAACTTTCAGTAAAAATTTTTATTCTAGTTGAAAATTAAAATGAGATTGAGAAGATTACCAGTTATTATAGTAAATAGTAGCTTGTTGTTTCTATTTTTGAGACCTGATGTTTTTGGAAGTGAGGAAAGAAAAAAGACAGATATAGGTGAATCTTATTTTGCTATAGTGGAGAAAAAAACAGGACAGGTGAAAAAAATGTCTTTTAATACTAAAATATGGGAATTAGTTGAGAAAGGAGATATATTAAAAGAAGGTGATGCTATAAGGACCATGGACAAATCTTCTGCTGTAATTAGATTTCATAATGATAGAAGATTTAATATACCAGAGAATAGTCTAGTCGTTTTAACGATTGAGAATATTAAAATTAATGGCCTGAAACATCGAAATTTGTATAGACACATTTATCGTGGAGTAGTTGATGTTACAAAAATTAAAACATATTGTGAGTTTTTAATACCACTTCAAAAACTTAAAAAGATTAAACAGATAAAAAATTTAAAATGGGAAAAAGTTAACGAAGGAGAAAAAATTAATAATTGGACAATGATAAAAACCGAGCAAGATTCTGAAGCAATAATACTATATAAAAAAACAAACAAGGAAAAAAAAGAGTTAAAAATTCCGCCAGGACAAGTTTTCTTATATATAGGAAGTGATGACATATTATCATCAGAAATAAGGCAGGATCTATTTGAAGAATATTTTGAGGAATTTTTTGGAAAAAGAAAAACAGAAGAAGCGTTAATTAAAAAAATAAAAGGTAACGTTTTATTTGTAGAGAAAAAGAAAAGATAAAGAATATTCAATGGGAAAAATACCTTAAAAATCAGCACAAAAATGAGTAGATATAAGAAAGTATATTTAATTTTATTAATATTCATATTCGTTTTATGTTTTTTGAAATTATCAACTATTGAAAAAACAACATTCTCGTCAAAAAGAATATATGACAGGAATGGAATCTTATTACGAGAGATCTATTCATCAGAATATGGAACAGCTTACCCAATCAAACTTGGAAACCTGCCAGAACATTTTATTGATACTGTAATAATTACTGAAGATAATAATTTTTCGTATAATTCCTTTACCTGTTTCCTTCCCATTCCTTCCCTGAAAACAAAAATATTTTTAACCAAACCATTTAATCGTTTTTCAAAGTATTCCAGCTGTTCTGTCCGCTCTGTAAGCAATAATGGAGAATTCCCATGCTGTTTGGCCTGATGGCCATTAGTGTCCGTTAAATTTTACGACGCTATCAGTGGCCTTTCAGGAAATATGGGGTACTTGAGACGATGTCATTCCCCGCCCTCGTTTTCACGAGGCCTTCTTTGGAATTTTTTTGAAAAATTTCTGAAATTTATTATAATTTCAGACGAAAGGTTCTCAAAAGCCCTCACCCCCCGCCTATCCGCCTTAGGCGGACAGTGGCACCACCAAAAAGACAAGTTCTCATTTTTATACTAAATCTTTTTAAGGAGGCGCCACTATGTCTTATTCCCAAATTCAAAATTCTGTTGCTCGTTCTTTTTATTTCGTTGTTACCTGTTTCTTTAAATTCCTCTTATTTGTTGATGTCCCTTTTGTAAAAAAATATTCTTACAAAACACCTCACGCAAAACCAGAACCGGACTTGCCACCACCAATCCTTAAAAAATCAAAAAACAAATTACTCTGGTCACAAATTATTGCTCTTAGAGAGAAAAATGGTATTAAAGTCAAACCCATAAATCATCGTGTCAAAGTGTTAAATTCTTATCACTGCCCTGACTCTTATGCATCATCTTGCTGTTGTCCCGACTTATTTTTCCGTCTATGTTCAGAATTTGACATTTGCAAAAATATATTATGCAAAACAGAGGTATTTTGATGTTTAACCAATTCAACCTTACTGGAATGATGAGGAGTTTTGTTTTGAAAACTGCTGATATATTTAATTGTCATACTCATCACCTCCATTTACGCTCACTCACCACCAGTCGCCCCGCCAATTTCATCGGCGGGTCTTTGTGGTGGTATGTTCGCTTCGGCGTCGCTATCGCTTCGCCGTATGGCTCGTCTA
>JBFLWK010000176.1 GCA_040757695.1 Elusimicrobiota bacterium | reverse complement strand
AAGGAACTTTCTTGGCACACTCATCTTACCTTACCTCCTTTGGGAAACATTCCCCATTTACCCTGTTAGATAACTTCATATCTAATAGGGTTTACACTTGTGCGATCCCGTTGGAAATTACATTTCCTACGGGGCGAGTGAATTGCATCCCTACAACTTACTGATAACCATCACCTCCTTTCCGACATAAATAAAAAAGCCGGGCTGAACATCCTCTTAGATACGTCTCGCCGAATCTAAGCGATGGAACCCGGTAATTTTGCCGGGCCATCACCCGCAGTCACGCGCATGAAGGCACTTTTTATTGCCTTTGCAGGAAAGTCTTCAAAACCAAACCTGTCCTGACGACAGGTCAGGATTTTCAAAAAACTTCTATTTATTCTCTCCTCGTTTCAATATCTCCGAAATCTGTAATTTGAGTTTTGGTATCTCGTCTTTTGCAATATGTGATATAAATATGCCTTATCGTTTTTCATATATAACTTCCATCTCTTTTTTTACATTGTCTATTACATAAGGACTTATTGTATGATAAATTCCTCAGAAAAACCACATCGTTTTCCTGGCAAAGTTTTATTAGAGTTTGTTTCAGTTTATCAATTTGCATTTTTTTCTCCATTTGAAGCAGCTTCAATTTACAATACTATTGTATCATATTTATTTTTATAAGTCAACAATTTTTTAAACACATTCCATTGTTGTTTCTTGCAGCATAGGAAATTACCGTAGTAGGGGACAGGGTAGTAGGTAGTAGGGGACATAATACAATAAAAAGTCAAGAGCATATGCCACCTGTCGGGTAAAACCCGCAGGATAGAGAATAATTTTCAAGTTACCAATGGTCATTCACCATAAAGGAACAGACCTCAAATCGTTGTAGGTATCCTGCATTATAGAAAAAACTCTATGCACAGCATACTTTACCCTAAGTGTCGGTTCCGGTGAAAGTCCCAAAGTGTCCCCGACGAGGTCAATTAAGCCATAACGGAGTTTAGAACGGGCTCATCCACCGGAACATTAAAAATATTTATGTTAAAAGGTACATTGTGTTTCAGAATAACAAAAGCAGCGCGTAGAAACTTTTCGGCGAATTTAATTTTAAGTTTAGCTTTAGCTTCTTTTGAATTGCCCCGTTCTTTCAATTTTTCCTGAAACATTTGCCCGATGATTTTGTTTTTAGATATAGCGACATTAGTAGCATGACAGATGGCAAAGCGAAGCAGGGAATTACCTTTTTTTGATATTTTTTCTTTACCTGCGAATTCACCGGAAGTCATTGTTTCAATATCAAGCCCTGCAAGGCAGAAGAAGGCATCGGTAAACCGATAGAGGTTTTAGCACTTTGCCAGAGATGATATAACAGTAAATATCGTTTACTGTTTGGCTTAAAAGTATCGCAGAAAAGGTGCGCAAACGATGGGTAGTCCATGTTTTTTATGGTTTGGCTTGAAAGTCCATGTTCAAGCAGGGTTAAAACATCCGGACATTCTAAGTTCTTAAAGAGAGGACACAGTTCTGGGAAATAGCATGCCCAAATATTATTCCTGATACGCGTTTTAAGAGAATTTTTTGTTTTTATTAGACGCTGACGGAGTAGCAGATATTTGCGAATATTCATTGATTGTGTGTTTTCATCACGGTAATAAAGGATTTTGCCCTGGCGCATTAAGTCAACAACATTGTAGGCGTCACGAGGGTCATTCTTACCCCATCGTCCGCCGTCAATGGTCTTACGGTTGCTTTTGGCAGCAACAGAGGATACATAAACCATAAAATAATTTTTGTTTCTTAAATATTCGCTGATAGGTTTATGATAATTAGCTGTCGGTTCTACACCGATGATAACATCCCGAAAATTATTAGTTTCCATGATTTGTTCTATCTTGCACACGAATCTTTGGAAACCTTCTAAATCGTGGCTGACTGAATACTTTTTGAGGATAATATTCTTTTCAATGTTGTAGAAACAGGCAGTTGATGATTTTTTGCTGACATCAAGTCCGATAAGCAAATACCCGTTGTCCCTTTTTATCCCTTGTTTTACTTGACAAAACTGCTCTTTTTTAGATATACTATCCATGTGCCGCCTCCTTGATTAGAGATTTTGCTGATAACTATACTCTATCAAAGGTGGCACTTATTTTCAAGGTGTCATGTGTGTCTTGCTCTTTTGAACTTTATGTACTTTATTTTATTTTATTATACAACGGGGTTGAATTGGTTGACTTACGAGCAATACGACAACTGGATTCCCGATAACAGCATTCGGGAATGACATA
>JBFLWK010000175.1 GCA_040757695.1 Elusimicrobiota bacterium | reverse complement strand
GGCGACAAAGTAACTGCACAAACTATACAGAAATACATCCAATATCAAAGAGCAGAAGAAGACAGACGCCAGTTAAAACTTGACTTTTAAGATACCCCGCAGCTTGCTGCGGGGAGTATGTCATTTAACATCTTTTTCTGTTAGGAAATCAAGTTCTTTTTCTTCTAAATGAAAATCCAAAATTTCGCCTGGATTTAATGGCCGGTTCAACCCCCACAATTTATGGCCGTAAGTCTCATATTGTTTCTGCACAAGTCCCCATTCCTTTGTTTTTTCCATGATTTTATCAAATATTTTTTTTACTTTACCTTTGTCATAAATAAGTATACTATCAGATGCAAAACTGAAAACATACCAGTCTGATATATCAATTAAGAACTCTATACATGTAATGATAACTGTTACTCTGCGGTCGCATTTTTTTGATAGCAGATTTTGGATTCTGTAAGTCCAGTTCAATGCCTTTCCGCCTTCTTCCCAACTTTCTTTTGGTAAATCATCTAAAACAACTAAAATATCTATATCACTTTTTTCTGGAACAAAATTCCCACTTGCAAGAGAACCAATAATCCCTATAGCCTCAACTTCAGTTAATAGAGCACCTAAATTTAATATCTCCTGTTTTACTTTTTCAATTATAATTTCTTGTTCTGTCATTTACTATCTCCTGTATAATTTATACTAAAAAATTATGTTTTTGTCAACTGCGCACATGTATGCACCTTTAATTTTGCCATAAGCAATTTTTCCCTCATAGCATACAATCATATTTTTTCTCCTGAAGTTTTTTCTACCGACGAATGTGAATTTGGTTCAGTAAGTCCATATTCTTCTTTGAATTTTTTAGGATTTATACGCATAAAGTATTTTGGTGGTTTACCCCATAGTATGGCTAATTCCTCTAAGTCAAATATTCCATAGTATGGTTCAGCAATTATTACCACCTTATTCATCGTTTGTGCAAAAGTTTGTCTCCTAAATAGTCTTATACCCTGTTCTGTAATCTCTTTTCCTAATTGGCTCCTGTAGGCTTTACACATATTAAACATACACACAGTTAAGAAAACATGTGTTCTTACTGCCGATTCCGTTTTCTTAGGTATATTCTCTATCAACCAACCTGTTTTCAATTCTCTGAATGTTGTGTTTTCTATCAGACTTCTCAACTTGTATTTTTTAATCACAGAGATTGGTTTGTCCACTCTTAAAGTAGTTAAAAATACTTTCTCATATCCTGATGGATATTCTTTTTCATCCCATTTTGTAACCATTACTGCATTTATTGGATTGGCAACAAAATTTTTGCTGTGTCTATCTTTCCTGTTATGTTCTTCGTCGCCGTATTGGTCATAACTGGTTAGCCCTTTTATACCGACAGCCGATATTTCTCGTGTCACCTCTCGCCAGAGTCCGTCTGCGATTTTATTTCTGAAGCCCCTTGCATCGTTTGTTATATCCATTGTTGTTGTTGCTGGTATCACAAAATCTATATTGAAATTATGTTTTATTTTCCAGAGTGTTGTGCCGTCAATGAAGCCTCTATCTAATAGTAACACTTTTATTTTTTTGCCGATATTTTTTTCCGCCTGTTTTATCAATTTTAATGTATAATTTTTTTCACTCTCCTGTATCTTCGCGAATTTCGCTGACACAACTATTCCAGTTCTCGCCCCTCGGATTACTAATAACTTAAATCCGTAAGTCGTTTTTAATGTTTTTATTATCTCTCCTGTTTTTCTAAAGCATCGGCCAGTGTGTCTTTATGCATAGGCTCTTGCCTTTTTTTACCTCTCTTTTTACTCCGTTTACAGTATCCCTGCTTTATCTGTCGGGCAGTAAATCCTAATAACATCAACAGTCCCATATCATTAAATAACATATCAGGCACCTGATTCATATGGGCTATTCCTAACAATATCTTCATCTGATAAGTAAGCAACAGTTGGGCTACCGTAATCATCCGTCTAACATATCCTTCTCCGTCTACATTGAGCACCTCTAAAAAACCAACGGTTTTTAGAAAAATTATAAACTTATCTAAAAAACCCCAGCCTGCATCTTGCAAGATTCCGTAGTTACCTGCCAGTATCCTTTTGGCTGCTTCTTTCTGGTTCATGGTTAAATGTTCCCACACTAAATACTGACGATTCCTTTCTCTTAATTCCTGTTTTCTGTCCATCCCATCACCCCCCTATATTTTTATTGTATATTAGTAATATATTTATATTACTAATACTATTTTAGCAAAAAAATAATAGGGTGTCAAGCCCTGCAAAAAAATTTTCGCTT
>JBFLWK010000174.1 GCA_040757695.1 Elusimicrobiota bacterium | reverse complement strand
ACCTTTACAAAAAAGTTATTGCAGGAAGTAACTTCCGCTGGCCTAAAGATATGGTTGGTTCTATTCATAAATATTTTTATCATAGAAATTGGCAAACACATAATAGCGACAATTAGTTAACAAAGCACTATATGAATAAGTTTACGACTTTTTTCGCCCCGAGCTATTATTCCAGTTATTATTCTATCATCAATTCTAAAAGCAATTTGTAAAGGAAGTTCGTTATATATCCTTAAATTAAAATTTTTATACTTCCTAAAATTTGTGTAAATCTTTTTAATACTTTCCCATAGAACCTCTCGATACCCTGGTACATCAGCTACTTTTCCCAATTGTTTTGCTCGGTATTCAGCAATTATAGCTTCCGGATCCATTGTTAAAATTCTTATTTCTGCACCATTATCAATTGCTTTTTTTAACGGATGATTTTCTATATTTTCTAAATTAAAAGGCTCAATATATGCAAACCACTCAAGATTGGTTTCTAATATGTCTACCCTATCTTTAGCAGACGAAATAAGTCTATCGAGATTGACAACTTTTCTGTTATTATAGACATTTATCTTATACACATTCTTTCCAACTTTTCTATGCCCAACATATTCCACAGCTTTTCTAATATAAGGACCCAACTGTTCTCTAATAACTTTTAATATATTTTTACACTCATCTAAACTAGCCGGTGCCTCTTTAACTAAATTATGATTATATTCACAGAAATGTAGTTGACCTGCTAATACAGGTATTTTCTTTTCCTTTAATCGCTGGCTATCAACCATAAATATTATTGGTTTTTCTAAACATTCTGTATAGCCTACTTCCCAAAATACATTTGGGTTATCAGTAAGAACACAAAGTAATACATCTGCATCTTCTATACATTTCATACTGTGTTCTTTCAGTCCAAGATCTTTCAAAGTATAGTCAGCACGATAAATATTTAAGCTAAGTGTTCTTTCTTCATCTTCCACTGGCTTTATCCCTCCTTGATAGAGTTTTGTCCACTCATTATTAGGATTCTTCGGATCTTCACCAAAAGGCATTGCAACAAAAATATTATATTGCTTCATAATACCATACCCCCTTTTTCATATTCAAATTTAGCAAACTCAATTGCATCTAACGGCTGAGCGTATCTGAAGTTCCGAGCGAAGCGAGGAATTTGGGCGAAGTGCCGAAGGCACGAAGCCAGATACGCTTTGTTAGCCGAAGTGCAACTAATCCTATTTTTAATTGCATAAATAACACACTTCTGCGCATCCACGTAGAAATTATCAATCATAAAACCTGCATTCACCAATTCCTTTCTGTATCCTATTTCATTATTAAATCGTGCAGGGACAGGTGGAAGTTTAATTTTCTGATATTGTCCTTTGGTGAATATCTCACGATCTTCAAGAGTCTCTAGGTCAAGGTTAAATTTTTTGATATATTCATCAAAGGTTTTTATTTCTCCTTCAAATACATCTTCTTGATAAATCTCGTGGTAATATGCTTTGCCCCTCTTAACTAATATCCGTGCAATTTCAGATAAGTAATTGCGTCGGTCGTCGTCTACAATCAGCATCTGCAAACATTGATTATCTATACCGACATCGTAAGATTCGTCAGGGATTCCATCCAAATGGGTAATATCTCCCAAAAGGAAATATTTATTGGCATTAATATTACCTATTCTTTCTTTCGCCTTTTTGATCGCAGAAGGCGATAAGTCCACTCCTAAATATTTATAACCCGTTTCGACTAAATATTGAGCAAGATGGCCTTCACCGCATCCAAATTCGATGATTTTAGTATCTTTGGGTAATAACTTATAGCATTCGAGAAATCTATTTAATTTGTCTATCATATCTTTTATTTCGATTGGGTCGTTTGTCCAATATTCAACTCCTTGCGCGTATACTCGCCTGTAACGATCCTCATAGGCGCTATAATATTTTCGTTTTTGTTTCATACTTGTCCCTTAAAGTTGCATTTTGGCTAACGACTTCATAGACGAAATATTTCACTTTTTATCCCATTTGGGGATTATAAACGAAGTACTTCGTTTATCCTTACTATAGACGATAAAAAGAGTTTTGTCAACATAAATATTCATTCCCATTTGGGGAATACAGGTTAAATTCTTCTGTGTTATTCTGTGAAATTCTGTGGCTTTATTCAATTTCCTAGGCGCCAAGATAAGCACTCGCTTACGCTCGTGCTAAAATGCAAATATCAAAAGGTAAAAATCAAAATTGTGGAATTTATTCTTAAGAAAAATATTTTTGTTCCTTAATTTTGATATTTAATTTTTGATTTTT
>JBFLWK010000173.1 GCA_040757695.1 Elusimicrobiota bacterium | reverse complement strand
CGGCGACAAAGTAACTGCACAAACTATACAGAAATACATCCAATATCAAAGAGCAGAAGAAGACAGACGCCAGTTAAAACTTGACTTTTAAGATACCCCGCAGCTTGCTGCGGGGAGTATGTCATTGTATGAATTAAAAAGATATAAGGAAGCAGAAAAAACATACAGAGAAGTGATAAGGATAAATCCAAATAATTCAAAAGCGCGATACAATTTGGGAAATTTGTTAGACGATTTTAAAAGATATAAAGAAGCGGAAAAGGAATACAGGAAAGTGATAAGGATAAATCCAAATTTTGCAGAGGCACACAACAATCTTGGCCGTTTATTGTTTATTTTAGATAAAAATGAGGAAGCGATAAGAGAATATAAGAAAGCGATAAAGATAAACCCGAATCTTGCAGAGGCGTACAACAACCTCGGGATTTTATTGTATAACTCAAACAGATTTGAAGAAGCAGAGAAAGCATACAGAGAAGCAACAAGGATAAATTTGAATTATACAAATGCGTACAACAATTTGGGCAAATTATATTGCAAACTAAAAGAATATAACAAAGCACTTCAGCAATTTAATACAGCTTTAAAATTATCACCGAATGATAAATCTATAAAAAAACAAATTAATCTTTTAGAGCAAATAATAGAGAAAAACAAGGACAAATAATGATGATGACGAAAAATCTTTTGATTTCTAAATTTCTTTTTCTTATTATTTTTTTACTAACTACTATACTTGGAGCGGAATGGAATGTACAAACGGTAAATACAAACGCTGGATGGAGCACTTCTATTGCGGTTGACTCTAATGGTGAGCCGCATATTTCTTATATGGATCTTAAAAATTATACTCTTAAATATACAAAGTGGAATGGTTCAAAGTGGGAAATACAAACAGGGTGAGTTTTTCGGTAAGGTTTTGATGAAGAAAACATGAAAAAACTTTTACAGAAGTTGTCCCGAACTTGTTTCGGAAGTAAATGGTTTGCAATTATAATTGTTGTTGCAGTTTATTTTGCTATTTCTTTTTATAAAGTTTATCTTACAAAAAACCTACCTCAATACGATTCAAAAGATGATACAGATTTTTATTGGACAGAAGAAGCTTTCCAATATCGTTATGCTAAAATGGTTGCTAATGGTGAAAAAATTTCTGAAATTGACTATAAAGCGCAATATCCTGAGGGTGTTTATGTATATAAGGACTTGACAATTTTTATGGAAAAAATCCACGGTATTATATACAGGATATTTCTTAAAAACACCGGAATGTCATTTTCCCAGTTCCTTATCTATTTTGTTAGTTTCTTTTCATCTATAAGTATAATTGCGGTTTTCTTTATAACAAAAGAATTATGGAATAATCATTTGGCAGGATTAATGTCATCTGCTTTTTACTCTATTTCTCTGGCAACTATTACAAGAACAATTGGCGCATATGAATATGAAAATTTTGCGTTACCATTTATATTTTTTAGTTTATATTTTTTTCTGAAATCAATAAATTCAAAAAGCAATTTTTATCTAATCGGTTCAGCAGTATGTCTGTCCGTTGCTTTGATTTCTTGGCATTTTACAAGATTTTACTTTTTATTATTTACAATAATCGTTACCGCTCTTTTCTTTTTGTATTATCCGAATATCGTTTCTTTAGTAAAAAGTTTTGTTTTTATTGTTATTTTTTGCATAATTACAGGTATAATAAATCCTGTTTTACAGACAACATCTTTTTTACTTTCTCCCGCGATGTTGATTTCTTATGGTTTAATAGTAACTTATATTTTCAGGCATTATATTTATTTCAATCGTAAGTTAATGTTCCTGTTTTTTGCTTTTGTTGTGATAACAGCAGTTATAGTTTCAAATATTTTTTTAGAACAAAAAGGATATTCTCATGTATACGATTTATTCATATACAAAACATTGAACTTTTTAAAAAAACCAGAATTACCTTCGCAATTACCTTATTCTGCGAGGTTTTTATGGATAGAAGCATTCAACAGTACTGCTCTTTTAAGGATAATTTACTTTTTCTTGATTGTATTGTTATTTGCTTTACCCGGATTGTTTAAAAGCGTGAAAGATATTATAAAACAAAAATTAACTTTGGACAAAACAATGTTTCTTTTTCTTGCTATCTCTTGGGGTTTGCTTTATCTGTATGTAGAACGACTTGTTGTTTTTTTTATTTAAATGTCGCCGAATACCCCGCAGCTTGCTGCGGGGATGAAGGCGACCGACAAATTTTGCCAAATTTTGTATAATGTAATATGTGGAGCTAAGACGAGCAAGTCACGCTGTATATGAA
>JBFLWK010000172.1 GCA_040757695.1 Elusimicrobiota bacterium | reverse complement strand
ATTCTTTTTTTCACTATCACTCTCATTCTCTTTCTCCTTATCTATATTCTGCACTTCTGAAACTTCTTCGGTTACGCACTTGTCTGTCGTCGGTCTATAGTCATCTATTAACTTCTGAATTTTGTTATCAACTTCTGAAATATCGGTATTCTTTTTTTCAGTATTAACAGTAACTTCTGAAAAATATTTGGAAATATTTAATCGGGTTCCACCTGACAAGGGGAAATTGCCTATCAATACTTCTGAAAAAGTTCTCTGCCCTTGACTAAGTTCAAACCAAATATATTGCTTATCCTTCAGTTTATCCATATTATACTTCACCCAGTTGGGTTTCTTTCTGACATTTTGTGCTATGTCAGAATAATTAGTCAATAAACTACCACTATGTGGATTAGCCATAAGTTTTAACCATTCCAACAGAGCAAATTCATCAAACTCAATCTTACCCGTAAGCACATCATTAGTTATTATCCTATCTGACTTTAAGTAATTAAGTTTTTCATTTTCCTGTGTTCCCATTTCTAACTCCTTTTACATCTACATTTACAGTTCTTGAAACCTGAAAGTTGTAAATCAAACTTTTCAAATGGTTGAGTTCGTCAACAAAATCTCTGACTTTTACTTCTGCAGTATTACTGTAATAGTCACACAATATACTCTGGATATCTGAATTATTATTAACATCAAACTCAAATATTATTCGTTTACCATCACGGATTATATTGACGATATTAAGGTGGAATTTTGCACGAATGAAAGCCGAAAGATGCAAGTCGTGACACTGGTAGGTTTTATCTTTCATCATCTACACTCCTTCTTCATTTGTCTACATCATTTGAACAAAATAAAAGCCACCGACTAAGAAATTCACCACAAAATCAGCAAAACTCTTAACCGATGGCTTAGACTACCAATTCGGGAATACGGTTTATTAACGTATTCTATACTGCGTAAAAACCAAAATCAAATCTGCAAATAAAAACACCTAAAACAATCTCAAAAAAGCAAACTTTTCTTAATATAATTATATCAGACTTTTCAGATTTGTCAAGGGACTTTTGAAAACATTTTTGAAAATCTCATTTAATGACGGCAACAGACTTCACTTGAAAAGTTCTAATCACCAGAAAATAATTAGCATATATCAACGCAGCATTTACTTTTTCAGATTTTTTAATAGAATATAATTAGTTGGTAGGCGAAACTTCACTGGAAGAGATTTGCGGGCACTTGCGCTTTATAATTGATGGGCTTGTTTTATCCGTTGTTTTCTACGATAGGATTGCCAATTAAAGCAAATAAATTTTCCACACTCATATATGCGGTCAATCATTTTCTCGCCAAGTAATTCTTCAAAGTTCCGAAATGATTCATTACTTGCCATAATTACTGTTTTTTTGGATTCATATTTTGTATCCAATATTAGAAACAATAAATTTTTATCAACTTCTGAAATAAATTGTGAAAAAAGTTCATCAATACAAAGCAGGTCAATTTTTTCTAATTCAGAAATTACTTCACTTTCAGTTTTTTGTGCATCTCGCCTCCAACATTCTTTTATAGACTGTAACAATCGGTATGTTTTGGTAAATACAGCTGAATATCCTTGTTTACACACTTCTTGAATTATTGCTGAACACAGATGACTTTTGCCTGTTCCTGGATTACCCAAAAAGCAAAGCCAAGTTCCTTGCTCCAAGTGATATTTGAAATTATCTGCAAACTCTTTAGCAATCTTAAATACTTTTTCTTGCCCTTGCCCTTCCGTTAATTCGTAATTTTCAAATGATTTATTTAAGAATCGTTTCTTGATTGCACTGTCGGTTATCAATCGTCTCACTTTCTCATCAAATCTTCTTTTTTCTTCCTGTTCCAGTTTAATTCTATTTTTATTTTCAAGACAAGTCATACAGCCAAGTTCACACCAACTGGATTCCTTTATTTGCCATATATTAGCCAATGGAGTATTCGCCTCGACCCATCTGTATTCAATTTCTCCGCCGCAAATTTCGCAAACGATTCTGGGTCTTGGTGGTTTATCTTTGCAGTTCTTTGGGTATTCCGTGTTCATATTTCCCCCTTTTTTTATCGTTATACTTATTTAACTTATATTTACTTAAATTAGATTTAGTTAAATTAAATTGAGTATGACATTTAGTTGTCATATTGTCTGCCGTGTTGTCTGCCTGTTGACTGACATCATTGTGCGAATTGTCTGACATTACATTTTTAAGTAATTCCTTTGGTGGCGGTGGAAACTTTGATTTTCTTAACCTATCTTTCCTTATCCAGTTATATTCTTCAAAATCTGGATTTTGTATAAA
>JBFLWK010000171.1:555-2340 GCA_040757695.1 Elusimicrobiota bacterium | reverse complement strand
TGTTGTTGTGATGCCGGATGTTATATAATTGAAAAAAATATAAAATATTGATAAAATAAAATTATTAAAGTAAAGAAAATCAATGAGAATTATTCGTTCACCTTTTTTGATTCAAAAAACGGTTAGAGGTTTCAAGAAAAAAGGTAAAACCATTGGCTTAATACCTACCATGGGCGCACTTCACGCAGGCCATATTTCCCTTATTAAAAGAGCAAAAAAAAGTTGTGACATTATTATTGTCTCTATCTTTGTTAATCCAATTCAATTTTCCCCTAACGAAGATTATGCCAAGTATCCCCGCCCTTTTTCTATAGACAAAAAAATATGTTTAGACCAAGGGGTTGATATCATTTTTGCCCCTAATGTTGAAAATATATACCCCGGAGGGTTTTCTACACAGGTAGATGTTGGAAAATTGTCAAACATACTATGTGGCAAATACAGAATTGGACACTTTATGGGTGTTGCGACTGTTGTTTCAAAACTTTTTAATATTGTGTTACCTGATAAGGCCTTTTTCGGTGAAAAGGACTATCAGCAATTAAAAATAATTGAAAAATTAAAGACTGACCTGAATTTTCCTGTTGAAATAGTTCCCTGTCCCACCGTAAGAGAAAAAGACGGACTTGCATTATCAAGTAGAAATGGCTATTTAGAAAAAAATGAACATAATAAATCTCAACTCATTTTTAAGTCACTTGTTATGGCAAAATATTCAATTAAAAAAAACAGAGAATATTCGGTAAAAAAAATTGTTTCCTCAATTAGAAAATATTTACTTAAAATCCCAAATTCAAAAATTGAATACATAAAAATATGTGATAACGATACACTTAAAGAGTATAAATACAACATTAAACTCCCGGCACGAATATTGCTTGCTATTTACATAGGTAAAGCGCGTTTAATAGATAATATATTGGTAGAAAAATAAATTGAAAAAACTATCAATTATTGGCTGTGGTGTAATCGGGACTGAAATTGCCAAATCAGTTGATAATAACATAATAAAAAACACTAAAATAATAAAACTTTACGATATCAACTTTGAAAAAGCAAAAATTTTAAAAAATTATCTTAAAAAAAACAACCCATTATTAACCCGTACTTTACAAGAAGCAATAAACAATACCGACATAATTGTAGAATGCGCAAGTTGTGATGCCGTCAGACAAATTTTAAGTATTGCTCCTGTGAAATCAAACATTTTTATATTAAGCACTGGTGCTTTAATTAAATATCCTGAACTTCAGCATAAAATAAGTAAAAAAAAATTAAAAGTATCTTTCCCATCAGGCGCGATAGCGGGTCTTGATGCAATAAAAGCTGCATCATTTAATAAAATTAGAAAAGTATTACTGGTCAGCAGAAAATCCCCGGTTTCACTGGGTATCAGTGGAAACATTACGCGGCGAAAACTTCTCTACGATGGACCCACAAGTTCTGCCATAAAACTTTTTCCTCAAAACATAAACGTTGCTGCTTCCCTTTCTCTCTCTGGTATAGGCCCTCGGAAAACACGTGTAAAAATTTTTGCTGACCCGGGCTTAAAAACGAACGTACATGAAATATTTGTATCCGGCGATTTTGGCACAATAGCAACAAGGGTGGAAAATAACCCTTCAAAAATAAATCCTAAAACAAGTTTACTGGCTGTTTTATCTGCAATCAATGAATTAAAAAATATTTGTGAGGATTAAATGGAAAAAGGGAAAGTACTCTTTGTTGACGATGACGCTTCATTGTGTCAGCTCTCAAAAAAATTTCTGGGAGATGAGAATTACG
>JBFLWK010000171.1:0-545 GCA_040757695.1 Elusimicrobiota bacterium | reverse complement strand
GTGAACACCGCAACTAACGGAAAAAATGCACTGGAAATCTTGAGAGAATTGAATATTGACGTTGTAATTACTGACCTTAATATGCCTGTTATGGGAGGTAACGATTTATTAAACGTTATAAAAAACGATTATCCCTCAACTGAAATTATTATAATTACTGCAATGCCAACTGTTGATTCGGTAATAAATATTCTTAAAAGCGGTGCATCCGATTATATAGTGAAGCCAATCAATTTTGATTTACTTTTGACAAATCTTAAAAAAATATTTGACAAAAAGGAACTTCTTTCAAAGTTAAATACAGAAAAAGTATTAAAAGAAAAAATCTCATCTTTGCTTGATGATTATCAGGATTTATTTATTTCAACAATAAAGTCACTCTCAGAAGCCATAGAAGCCAAGGACATACACACCCAGGGACATTGCGAGAGAATCAGCAATAATTCAATCGCTATTGCAAAAAAATTATCCCTGCACTTTGACGAAATCAGGGACATTCAATTTGCAGCCCTGCTTCACGATGTCGGCAAAATCGCCATCCCGGA
>JBFLWK010000170.1 GCA_040757695.1 Elusimicrobiota bacterium | reverse complement strand
GAAATTCTTATAGAATTGCCAAATGGACGCAAGAATATTTTTCAAAAAGTAATTTTAATACTTTCATTAGTTCGATAACGGATAAAAATTCTATTAATAACATTAAAAATGACAAAAGTTTTTCTATAGGCTTTTTCTTTCCTACCCACGGATTTATTGCCCCTTTTTCGGTTATAAAGTTCGCCATTAGCCTCCCACGCAAAAGAAACGCAAAGGCGATTATAGTCGCCACAAGAGCCGGCTGGATGATAGGCAAACGGCATCTCCCCGGTGTCGAAGGCACGGGACCATTGATTATCTCGCTAATACTGTTTTTAAAAGGATACGATATAAGAGGATTCTTCGCCGTTGATATGCCGTCAAACTGGCTTCAGGTTCACTGGGGATTAAAACCGGAAAATACAAACTGGTTTACAGAAAAAGCCAAAATAAAAACAATCAAAAACCTTGAGGAAATTATCGGCGGAAAGAGAATATATAGAGGATGGATATCGATATTTTTAGGCATAATACTTTTTCCTCTCAGCCTGGCTTACCTTTTTATCGGCAGGTTTACCCTTTCAAAAATAATGTTTGCCGACTTCAACTGTAATTCCTGCGGAATATGCTGGAACAATTGTCCGTTAAATGCCATAGAACCTAAAGGGAAAGATCCCAAACCATTCTGGACATTCAAATGCGAAAATTGTCAGAGATGTATTGCATTCTGCCCTAAAAAATCAATACAGACGGGTTTCTTATATGTGATTTTAATACACCATTTTACAACTATCAGCTTTACGGTTGTTATAATGCTATTGCCGGGACATTTAAATATACCGCAATTTTTATTTAAGGTCCTAAATATAGGATATTATTTACTATTCGTCTACTTAGGATATTTTGTTCTTTTTTATCTATCAAAGATAAATATATTAAACCGCATGTTCGCATATACTACCCCGACAAAAATTTTCAGACGCTATCACGAGCCGGTTACTACATTAACCGAATTGAGTTCGCGGTAGCGCTGAAACATTACGTCTAAAATAGGTAAGAATGTATTGGTTGAAGAAAAGGAATATTTATCATTGACTTAATTTTAATATTTTTAACATGTCTTTCTTGGGGATATGCTTTTCACGATTATCTTCAAGTTTTAAATTACTTTTGACCCACTTTTGTAAAGATCTATTTAATATGTTCCTGTCATTAAGTAGATTATTGGTTATATCTTTGTCATTTTCAGCAAAATTCAATAATTCTAAAAACTGGTTCTTTAATTGTAAGTTAGTTTTTATGTTATCTAATATAAAAATGCTATGAGATATATTGGATCTTTTTTTCGGCAAAACATCAACACAAACATTCCTATCAAAATAATTAGAATAATAAATTTGCCTTGGGAAATCTCTTAAACGACAATACCACCCCCATGATGTTTTTAGATTAATTGATAAGTTAGAAACTTTTGAAGGTGATATTTTGTTTTGATATATCATAATTGAACAATGTTCGTACTTCCAGTTTTTAATAATGGTTTCTATTGGGAATTTATGATAATCATCAACAAATAAACGAACAACAAATTTTTTTGAAAACCATTTAGTTAATAACCTATAAAAAGGTATTTTGTATTCTCCATAAGAGTTGTCAATAAACTTTATTTCTAACTCTTTTAATATTTTTTTAAAATCTGATACTATTTTATTCCTTTGTTGAATACTATGGAATTTGGCATAAATAATTTTTTCTTCTTCGTTTTCCTTAATTTTTAGTTTTCCTTCAAGATTACATGTTTCTTCAGGAGTTGCTAAATCTGAAGTAGTTCCTCGTCTAATCCAAATTTCATTTTTGCGAAAACAATATCCCTTCTTATAGTCTATAAAATCTCTCTTAAAATGATATGCTTTTTTTAAATTTGGCCCTACTTTGATTATTACAAATTCTTTATTCTGATGTTCTTTGTTTGAATTTTTCCAAGAATACCATTTTAATTCAACCTTTGGAACAGGATAAATTGATTCGGCAACCAGTCTTTTAAGATTATCATTCGTTAAATTTTTATTTTGAACACTAACAAAGTTTTTACGATCATTACTAACACCCACTATTATATAACTAACCTTGCCACCGTTATTTGCCATTGCGCAAATATCTTTTATAAGCTCTGCATTTTCTTTATCATGACCTTTAATAAATGCATTACATTGTTCTTTAAAATCAAGAAAGTAATTCTCTCCCTTTTTTAGACATTTTTTAAATTCTGCATATTCCATAAACTTAAACTATATTTTATCACTTTGTATAATTTAAAATTTCAAATTTTACAAATTTCTGTTAAGCTAATTCTCAAATTTTATTAGCAAAAAACTAC
>JBFLWK010000169.1 GCA_040757695.1 Elusimicrobiota bacterium | reverse complement strand
ATAAAACTCCTTTATAAGAATCCCGATATGATGGATTAATTCTTACCGGATGTAACCCTACACCCTCTATCTTCTCTTCTAATGATGATTTGAAGATTACTTTTTTTAAAACATTATATGCCCCATTACAATCAGCATTTATTAATATACCATCTCCGGATTTATATAGACCTCTTTTAATTCTTTTACCAGAAAAGGTATATTTGTTATCACTATTTTTACTATAAACAGGAACAGGGTCTTTATCAAGAAAACTGGCTTTTGATGTGTAACTTTCTTCTGTAATAATTACATTTAAATCATAAGCCTCTGCTTTATATTTAATCTGTCTTATAAAGGTTTTAAAGGGAATAGAAACAAATTTCTGATTGTTTACTTTTCCCGTATCAATTTCTCTTTTCCAGTCTTTATTATTCCCGATAATTATAGTATCAATCTTATTCTCCAAACAGTAATTTATAATATATCTGCTGCTCTTATGAATATAATCCTCCACTTTACAATTACGTTTTAAATGCAGTTTCTGTAATTTTTTACTCATACCTTTATCTTTGATATAAGACATAAATAGAGACCTTTTCTTATTATAAAATTGATTTACGGATTTTAATATCCTGCCGTTAATAATAATTGGTGTAAGGCCAATATTATTTACTATAGTTGCAAGATTATCAACTCCTAAATCAATGGAAATAATTTTATCCGGTTCCTTAATGCTTTTATGGGGTACATTGATTTTATAAACCACTTCAATATAATAACAGGTTCCTTTAGGTATAATCCTGACCTGCTGTGGATTTGATGTGATTTTAGTCTGAAGTTTCTTTCCTCCGGGGAGTAGAATAAAGCCTTCTCTGAGCTTACACTGCTGATTGGTAAATATTGTAATAAATCTGCCATTTTTTTTCTTATATTTTGGTAATCTGGGTCGTCCTGTATATTTAGAAGGATTATTTTTCCAGTCTCTCACAGAATTAAAGAAAGATTTCCAGTTCTTTTCCTGTAATCGTAAAACCTGTTGAGAACTCTGGGCAGGTAGTGAACGATAATCTAACTGGTTTTCCGATTTTAACTTTTTATCCAGATCATAAAACCTTAACCACCTGCCATTATTGATAAATTCCTGTCTCGTCAGATAATTGGAGTAATTATATAAATTCTTTGACTTAAAACAAATATGGTCACAATACTCATATAAATAATGAGATGCTTTAATTATGTGACGTTCTACTCTTGGAGCTAACAGGGTGCATTCCCAGAATGCAGAGAAATATATACCTAACATATGTTCTATAGTAGTTAAAACTTTTATTGTACTTGATTTTTGCCCTTTAACATAGAAAAGTTGCCCTGAAAAACTTGAATGAAGCTTTTCATTGTTCTGTAAGGCTTCTATGTTAGCTTCGACAAATTGGGAATGGCCCGGAACCAGCATAACTATTCCTCTTCTTCTATTAATTCCTTTATTTTCCTGGCTTTTCTTGAACTATATAATTTCATTGAATAGGAGTGTAACAAACTTACTATCTCTTCAAATATTTCCTGACTGTCTAATTTCTTATTTCCAACTTCTGATATTACATGTATTTCCGTATTATATTTATCAAACCAGTATTTAAATAATTCAAATCCTACACGACTTAATCTGTCTTTATATGTAATAATAACTTTATTTACTTTGTTATTTGTAACTTCATCCAGTAACTCAAAAAAACCTTTCCTTTTCTCAAAAGAAATTCCACTGGCTATGTCCGAATAAATACCATGAATTTGTATTCCACTTGAAAAACAATACTGTTTTAACAACTCTATTTGATTTTCTAAATCTTTCTTCTGTTTTGACGTAGATACACGGGCATAGAGGTAATTTTGTCTATTAATGTCTTTTGTTAAAAATTTATAGACACTTTCTTTATCGTAATCATAAAAGCCATTTGGAAGAACTCTTATTTTAATTAATCCGCTTTTGACATACTTCGTTAATGTTGGTCTTGATATTCTTAATAATTTTAAAACTTCGTGGGCTTTCAACTTTATTCACCTCAATACTATTATAGTGAATATTTTCATGTTGTAAATAGTTTTTAACAAAAATTTGAATTGTTTTAATTATTATTCATTTATTTCATAGTCATATTTTTTTAAGGCTTCCTGAAAAGCATCAAATTTCTTCAAATCATCAGTCCGTGTTTTTTGCAATTCTTCTGTAGATTTGCATAAAGCTATATAGTTTTTAGAGAGAATGGAAATAAGTTTTTTCATATCTATCTGTTCGTTCTGTATTTCTTTTATTATATCACCCTTTTCTTATAACATAACATTTAACTTAATAAAGAATAAATTTCTATAATGCTTTCTTATACACCCCCCAGTAGCTGCGTATATTCAC